>NZ_JAMPMI010000011.1:0-225217 GCF_028478065.1 Providencia sp. PROV255
CGACTCTATTCCTTATGGAGTTCCCTCTTCACGATAAAGAAGGAACTTAAATTAAAGTTGTTAACCGATAAAAATCGATTATTTAGCGTTACGAGCTTCGATTACAGCTTGTGCAACGTTGTTTGGTGCTTCATTGTACTTCAGGAACTCCATAGAGTATGAAGCACGACCTTGTGTCTGAGAACGCAGGTCAGTAGCATAACCGAACATTTCTGACAATGGTACTTGTGCACGAACGACTTTACCAGTAGGCAGGTCATCCATACCTTCAATCATACCACGACGACGGTTCAGGTCACCAATAACATCACCCATGTAGTCTTCTGGTGTTTCCACTTCAACTTTCATGATTGGCTCAAGCAGAACTGGTTTAGCTTTTTTGAAGCCATCTTTAAACGCGATTGAAGCCGCAAGTTTAAACGCCAATTCAGAGGAGTCAACATCATGGTAAGAACCGAAATGTAAACGAACACCCATGTTAACAACCGGGTAACCAGCTAATGGACCAGATTTCAACTGTTCTTGGATACCTTTGTCAACCGCAGGGATGTATTCAGTAGGAATTACACCACCTTTGATGTCGTTGGCAAATTCGTAATCCATTTGAACGCCGTCTTTATCGTTTTTGTTCAGTGGGAACATATCGATAACGACATGACCATACTGACCACGACCACCAGACTGTTTCGCGTGTTTACCTTCGATATCAGTCACTTTCATAGTGATTGCTTCACGGTAAGCAACTTGAGGTTTACCAACGTTCGCTTCAACTTTAAATTCGCGACGCATACGGTCAACCAGAACGTCCAAGTGCAATTCACCCATACCAGCGATGATAGTCTGATTAGTCTCTTCATCACTTGATACGCGGAATGATGGGTCTTCTTGAGCCAGACGGCCTAATGCGATACCCATTTTTTCTTGGTCAGCTTTAGTTTTTGGTTCGATTGCAACAGAGATTACTGGCTCTGGGAATTCCATACGCTCCAGGATGATTGGTGCATCAACCGCACATAAAGTATCACCTGTAGTTACGTCTTTCAGACCGATAGCCGCCGCGATGTCACCAGCGCGAACTTCTTTGATCTCTTCACGTTTGTTAGCGTGCATCTGTACGATACGGCCAAAACGTTCTTTCTTCGATTTCACTGCGTTCAGAACTGTGTCACCTGAGTTAACAACACCAGAGTAAACACGGAAGAACGTTAAGTTACCAACGAATGGGTCGGTTGCAATTTTAAATGCTAATGATGAGAATGGCTCATCATCACTTGCGTGACGCTCTGCAGGAGTGTCTTTACCGTCGTCCAGAATACCATTGATTGCAGGTACATCTGTTGGCGCAGGTAAGTAATCAACAACTGCATCCAGCATCGCCTGAACACCTTTGTTCTTAAATGCAGAACCACAGGTAACCAGAATAATTTCGCTTGCAAGAACACGTTGACGTAATGCAGATTTAATTTCTGCTTCGGTCAGTTCTTCACCGCCCAGATATTTTTCCATCAGTTCTTCTGATGCTTCTGCTGCGGTTTCGATCAGGTTGTTGTGCCACTCTTCAGCAGCTTCTTGCATGTTCGCAGGGATATCTTCGTATTCGAAGGTAACGCCCTGGTCTTCATCGCTCCACTTGATTGCTTTCATTTTCAGCAAGTCAACAACACCAGTGAACGACTCTTCTGCGCCAACTGGTAATTGCAGTGGAACTGCGTTAGCAGCTAAACGTGATTTTAATTGCTCAACAACACGTAAGAAGTTCGCACCCATACGGTCCATTTTGTTAACGAACGCGATACGTGGAACTTTATATTTGTTAGCCTGACGCCATACAGTTTCAGACTGTGGCTGAACACCACCAACCGCACAGTAAACCATTACTGCGCCATCAAGAACACGCATAGAACGTTCTACTTCGATGGTGAAGTCAACGTGTCCTGGGGTGTCGATGATATTGATACGGTGTGGCTCATACTGTTTTGCCATACCAGACCAGAATGCAGTAGTCGCTGCAGATGTGATAGTAATACCACGCTCTTGCTCCTGCTCCATCCAGTCCATTGTTGCAGAACCTTCGTGAGTTTCACCAATTTTATGGTTTACACCAGTATAGAACAGAATACGTTCAGAAGTTGTGGTTTTACCGGCGTCGATGTGTGCACTGATACCGATATTACGATAACGTGCTATGGGCGTTTGACGGGCCATTTTTTCCTCTCTCGTGGGCGTTCAATGCTTCATATAAAGGGTAGCAAATGGCTACCCTGAGATACATCACTAATGTGGGTAAGAAATAATTACCAACGGTAGTGTGCGAACGCCTTGTTAGCTTCTGCCATACGGTGAACGTCTTCACGTTTCTTAACAGCGGAACCTTTGTTCTCAGCAGCGTCTGATAATTCATTTGCCAGGCGAAGCGCCATAGATTTATCACCGCGTTTACGAGCAGCATCAACGATCCAACGCATTGCCAGGGCATTACGACGAACCGGGCGAACTTCAACTGGAACTTGGTAAGTTGAACCACCAACACGGCGGGATTTAACTTCCACAGTCGGACGCACGTTATCTAGTGCTAATTCGAATGCATCAAGTTCAGTTTTACCAGAACGCTGAGCAAGGGTTTCAAGTGCGTTATATACGATTGCTTCAGCAGTAGATTTTTTCCCGTCTACCATCAGGATATTTACAAACTTGGCCAGTAATTCTGATCCGAACTTAGGATCTGGAAGAATTTTACGTTGACCTATTACGCGACGACGTGGCATGGATATGACTCCGTTGTTAATTCAGGTTTGTCCAAAACTCTACGAGAGTATTTTGACATTAAGATTAAAATGTTTGGCCTTACTTAACGGAAATCCATTAAGCCTTAGGTTTTTTCGCGCCGTATTTAGAACGAGCTTGCTTACGGTCTTTAACACCAGAACAGTCCAGTGCGCCGCGAACGGTGTGATAACGCACACCTGGTAAGTCTTTAACACGACCACCACGGATAAGGATAACGGAGTGCTCCTGCAAGTTGTGGCCTTCACCACCGATGTAGGAAGAAACTTCGAAACCATTAGTTAAACGAACACGGCATACTTTACGTAATGCTGAGTTTGGTTTCTTAGGAGTGGTAGTATATACACGAGTACATACGCCACGTTTTTGCGGGCAAGCTTCCAGTGCTGGAACGTTGCTTTTAACAACTTTCGAGCTACGAGATTTGCGTACCAGCTGATTAATAGTTGCCATTATTAAAAAAGCTCCTGGTTTTATTGCTTCGTAAACACGGATTTTGACCTCGTTCGCCAACATGACGATACACGAGGACGCGAAATTTTATTGCTGACTGGCTCAGGTGTCAAGAAATATACAACTTTTAGTGCCTTTATATGGCAAAATGTTGTTTTTGGACTTCTGTTAGCTTCACAAAACCTTGATATGTGATTACAGAAACTGCGGTTGAGAGGGTATTTTGCAACCCGCGAGCATTGATGTCGGCATCCAAAGCGTACAACTGCGCACCTGTTTTTTGTAATGCAATAAGAAAAGGTGACTGTGCGACTGCCGCAACCACGCCATCTTGCATCAGTAAAACTACGTCTTCCGACGTAATAAAGCCTAGCATCGCAGAAAAATCACATTTAAATGGAGATGTTGCTAATGTATACAGCATAGAAAAGATCCTACTATAGATCAAAACTTAACCCAAGCTCAAAATTCACACAACCGATCAAAAATTAAGCACCACATCACATTCAGCTATTCTCGCTCTGATCTCTTTCTTGTTGAGAATTGTTGGCGTCACGACCCATTTGGTATTTTCCCCTAACCCTCGTTCTTGTAACGAAGAGCTGCAGAGATAAATTTTTTCAATGTCATATAATGGCAATATTTTAAATGTTGCGATGTAATCCCGAGCAAGCACTTCAGCAGGGTGTTGGTTTGCCAGAAGCTGATAGACGCCATCAGAGAGAAAAAACACCTGAATGTCTTCTGTCAGTGCTGAAGTTGCTAATAATGCATCTAGCCCTTCTCGACCACTGGCATTTCCATGGGGCATGGTTGTAAAGACAAAAGCTATTTTTTTCACACGATACCTTGTATTGAGCTGTTCTTAGAATTGAATTGTCCGGTCTGTGGTTATCATCGCTTCCGCAAGGCTTCCTAACCCACTCATTATAAAGCCCTCAGCAAGGTTGGCCGTTGGAAGTGATAAACTTTGCGCTTGTTCTTGGTCAACAACCCCTCGGCGCAAAGCTGCAGAAACACAGATATGCATTTCACACCCTGATTGTTTTGCCAGTTCTTGCCAAGCTGAAACTAAATTGAATTCATCTGTTGCCGGCGAGGTAAGCTGATTCGCATTGAAAACACCTTCACGATAAAAAAATAATGTTTTCAATATATGCCCTTCTTCAAGAAGGGCTTTTGCAAATTGATACGCACTCGCTGCTTGTTGTGTACCGTAAGCGGGACCTGTCACAACTAAGCAGTAGGTTAGCGAATTTGTATTACTCATTCACCGCTCTTGAATTGACGAATATATAAGTAAACCGTGTGTTTAGAAATATTCAGGCGGTCAGCTACTTGGTTGATGGCGTCTTTAATATCAAAAATACCTTTTTCGTATAAGTTAAGAACCACTTGCTTGTTTTTTGCGTTATTCGAGACATTACGATCACCACCCACTTCTTCAATCGTATATTCCAATGTTTGCGCGACAAGGTCATCAACTGAAGAGGCAAAGTTCACATCTGAAGTGACTTCTTGTTTAGTTTCTGGAACAAACGATTGAATAATTTCAGAGAACGGTACATCTAAGTTCATATTGATGCATAGTAAGCCAATCACACGTTGCTTACGGTTACGAATCGCAATAGTAACGGATTTCATTAAATCACCGCTTTTCGCTTTCGTAAAATAAGCTTTCGAGACATTCGATTCTTCGTCTGCCATATCGTGCAGCATTCTCAACGCTAGGTCTGTAATCGGTGAGCCGATTTTACGCCCAGTGTGCTGACCATTTGCGATTCTGACTGCAGAGCAGTTTAGGTCTTCTAAAGAGTGAAGAACAATTTCACAGTGCCCACCGATTAGCATTGCCAGACCATCCACAGCAGCTTCATATGATTTTAAAATCTCATGGTCTGTCTCAGAAAAGGGCTGGTTATCCAATATGTTAATATCGCTGAGGTCGTGTGATTGTATAGAATCAGACATTTCAACATCATCCTTCTAATGTAAAAACTCATCCTGTTGACTAAAAAGGCGTTCATTATTCGACTATTTGGCCTTCATTACTTTGTTCGTAGCCAACAATTGTGATGATAAAAAATAAAATAGAGTCTTCTGAAGTTAAAACTCCACGGCGTTGCCGTCAAGCGAATGAATGCAAGACAGTCTGTTTTATCACAAGTTTTAAACAATTTGAGAATTTTTTTTGATGAGAAATACAAAAAAGCCCAACGCATGAATGTGTTGGGCTTCAAAATACACTTAACTAATGCTTAGTGAATCATTATTTAGCAGCAGGTTTGATATCTAATAATTCAACATCAAAGACTAATGTTGAATTTGCAGGGATACCTGGCACGCCATTTTCACCATAAGCTAACTCAGCAGGGATCACTAACTGCATTTTGCCGCCTTTTTTCAGGTTAACTAAACCTTCAGTCCAGCCTTTAATCACTGAATTTAATGGGATAGTCAGTGGCTCGTTACGTGAATATGAGCTATCGAATTCAGTGCCATCAATCAGAGAACCTTTGTAATGAACGACTACAGTTTCGTCTGCTTTAGGTTTTGCACCTGTACCGTCTTTTTCAATTTTGTACAGCAGGCCTGATTTGGTTTTTACAACGCCTTTTTCTTTCGCGTATTTTTCGCGGTACTCAGCACCTTTTTTCTCATTGTTGGCTGATTCTTCTTTCATTTTTTTGTCGGCAGCTTCTTTGACTTGACCTTCAAACTGACGCAATGTTTCCTCAACTTCTGCATCGGTCATTTTGCTTTTGCCGTTAAATGCATCTTGGACACCAGCAAGTAATTGGGCTTTGTCCAAGTTAATACCAATTGTTTTTTGCTCTTCTAAAGAATTCTGCATGTAGCGACCTAAAGACGCACCCAGTGCATACGCATTACGCTCTTCTGCGTTTTTGAATGCGCTGCTTTGTGCTTTGGCTTCCGCTGCCATCACTTGCGGAGCAGCAAAAGTAAATGCTAGCGTAGTTGCTAAAAGGCTTGCCTTAAACAGTGATTTCATCCTAGTCTCCGATAACTTTTATTCGATTATATTCGAATAGCGAACTATTCGTTTTATGGGTAGGGCTCTTTAAGTTTAGACCCCGTTACCCCATTGAGTATTAAAAAAATATAATAACTACTGAGACCACATTAACAAAAAGTCGTTTCGTCGCCTATATCTTTAACTAAAACTTATCTATTGATTTGTAATGTTCAGTTATTATGATGGTTTAATTACGATATAAACGCTTAAGGAGAGTCGGATATGGACTCATCTGATACATTTGAACAACGCTTAGAACTTTTAGAAAGTAAAGTTGCCTTTCAAGAACTGGCGATTGAGCAACTTAACCAGGTTATTACTGACCAGCAAATGCAAATGAGCCGCCTTCAAGAGCATTTACGCATTGTGGCTGAAAGACTGAAATCATCCCAAGATTCTCACTTAGCAAGGCCAGAAGAAGAAACACCACCGCCACACTATTGATTTCAAAGATAAAACTCTTGATTTCAAATACAAAAAAGGAAGCTTTCGCTTCCTTTTTTTACAAACACTAATACCTTGTATTAGTGGCAGCCGCAGCCGCCTTGTTTGTGTCCGTGACCTTCGCCGCCACCGCAGCAACCGCCTTCTGAACCATGGCTATGACCACCACCGCCACAGCAACCACCTTCGTGATCGTGATCATGGTCGTGACCGCCTGCACCATGGACGTGGCCATGTGCAATTTCTTCTTCTGTTGCTTCACGGATAGCCATGACTTCAACATTAAATTTCAGGTTTTGGCCTGCTAACATGTGGTTACCGTCAACGATAACTTCATCACCTTCAATGCCTGTGATTTCGACAGGAACTGGGCCCATGTCAGTGTCAGCTAAGAAACGCATACCCACTTCTAGCTCATCAACACCCATAAATACATCTTTAGGAACACGTTGAACTAAGTTGTCATCGTATTGGCCATATGCATCGTCTGAAGCGACTTCAACATCGAAGTTTTCGCCCACAGAACGACCTTCTAATGCTTTTTCTAAACCTGAAATTAAAGACCCACGACCATGCAAATAGTCCATTGGTGCGCTTGCTGGTGATTCATCAACTAAAACACCGTCTTCTGTTCTTACTTGATAAGCCAAGCTGACCACCAAGTCTTTTGCTACTTTCATGACATCTCCTACTACCCGTAAGGGAAAAATTTTTTGCCAATTGTACCGAAAAACTATGATGATGTATTGAGAATTGACAAATTTCTATTATTCAGGTGTAAAAATTCCAATAACCTGCTCTTTTTGCCTAACATGACCAGTTGCTTCATCCCCTGCTTGGCGTTGTTGATCGCCGCAATTGACACACTCAACGACATCAATTTTATCTTCACGCCACATCATTAATGTGTCTTGTGACTTACACTTAGGGCAAATCGCCCCAGCAATAAAGCGTTTACGTATTGAAGCCATTTCTAACCCTTACTGTTCATTATTCCAACTATGGGGCTGACGATGCTCTCTTTGCATTTCTTTCTCAAAGAGCTCATTAAGTTCACGACGCGCCTCTTTAATGCGTGAAATTTGCCCGCTATCACTATTTTCATTTTCAGGGTAGATATCCCTGAGCATTTTCATGTCTAAACGGCGAAAATGCTGCTTGGCACGATAAGCTTTATGAGGGTGCATCCCCGTACTGACTAAAGCCTTGCTGCCAAGTTCAAGCGCACTCGAGAATGTTTCACGGCTAAAGTCAGTCACGCCACATTGCAATAGCTCATGAGCCTCAAGACGACCTTTAGCACGAGCAATAATATGCAAGTTAGGGAAGTTTTCTTGGCAAATTTGCACAATGTCCATCACTTCTTCAGGGACATCACTGGTAATCACGATAGATTTGGCTTTATCAGCTCCTGCTGAGCGCAATAATTGCAGTTCACGTGCATCGCCGTAATATACTGTATAGCCGTAGCGGCGCATGGTACTAATCGCCGTAACATCTTGTTCTAGTACTGTAATTTTAACCTTATTGGCCATTAATAATCGGCCAACTACCTGACCCATACGACCAAAACCGACCAAAATAACATGCGGCTCATTATCCTCTACAAACGGTTTTTCACTCGAGGCCGGCTGTTGATTATAACGATAGTTCAAATAAGCATCTATCAATTGCATCACAAGTGGAGTGGTCATCATCGAAAGCGTGACAACCACCAGCAATAAATCCATTTGCCGTTCATTAATCACACTTGCACCAAAGGCGGTTGCATAGATTACAAATGCAAATTCGCCACCTTGGCTAAGCACACCAGAAAATTGCGCTCTCGCACCATTTCGAAGCCTAGCGGCTAAACTCAGTCCGTAAAGTACTAACGCTTTGACAGCGACCAATACTACAACAGCAATCAATACTTGCGGTAAATAGGCCCACAACACATCTAAATTCAATGACATACCTACTGAGATAAAAAATAGCCCCAGTAGCAGACCTTTAAACGGTTCGATATTAATTTCCAATTCATGACGGAATTCTGTTTCCGCTAACATGACCCCTGCCATAAAGGTTCCCAGAGCCATAGAAAACCCAAGGCTTTCCATAATGAGTGCAGAACCTAATACCACCAATAAGGCGGCAGCCGTAAAAATTTCATGAACGCCAGATTTAGCAGCAAGCCTGAACATCGGCCGCAATAAGTAACGGCCAACGACCCATAAGCCTGCGAACGCCACTATCTTCAAACCAATTTTTTGCCAATCACTGGTTGCTGAATCCCCTGCTAACAATGGGATCAGCGCCATAATCGGGATAACGGCCATATCTTGGAATAACAAAACAGAGAAACCGAGTTGCCCGCTTTCTTTGTTGGACATCCCTTTTTCGTTCATCAATTGAAGTGCCATTGCCGTTGATGACATCGCCATACCTAATCCACCGACAATAGCCGCTTGCCAAGAGAATTTGGCTAAAAATAGCAGTGACGCCATGATAGCTGCGGTCACGACCACTTGAAGCGTGCCCACACCGAAAATAGAGCGCCTAAGTTCCCATAATTTAGAAGGTTTTAGCTCTAACCCAATAAGAAACATCAGGAACACCACCCCCATTTCGGAGAAGTGTAAAATATCATCAACATTGCGAATAAAGCCGAAAACAAATGGCCCAATCATGATCCCGGCAAGCAAATACCCAAGCACAGCACCTAAGCGGATTTTTTGTGCGATAGGTACCATAACGACCCCTGCACAAAGGAAGATGATAACGGATTCAAATAGCCCCAGTTCTGACATTAGGATAACCCTCCCGCACCTAGCGGTTGCTGCATCCATTGACGGTAGTCATCGATAAGCTGTTCAAAGCGTTCTTTAGGCTGCCGACGTGCTGCATAAATAATGGTTGGTTCTAACCACTGCATATCACACATTAATGCGGTCAATTCAAATGGGCGAAGTATTTCTGTAAGCGGGTAATGATTATACCCATCATGTTGATAAGCGTGGATAGGCTCCCCCGTCGTGATCACCGAGCGCCAATATTTGCCTTTTAATTTCTGGTACCCCACGTCGGTAGCAAAACGGCGAGTTAACACGCGATCAAACCACTCTTTTAATAAAGCAGGGCAACTATAAGTATAGAGAGGATGCTGAAAAACAATGATATCGTGCTGACACAATAATTTTTGCTCCGCGGTAACATCAATAAAATAATCTGGGTAAATTGCGTATAAATCGTGCACAGTCACATGGTCAAAATCACGTACTGCCCCCAATAACGCCTTATTAGCCATCGATTCGTCGGGGTCCGGGTGAGCGTAGACCACCAACACTTTCGGTGTATTTGACATCTTTCCCTCCTCAAAGGCGTGTCAGACGGAACATTTTCCGTTACCATGCAGCCTGCTAAATAGAGTTTACACCCTAAACATTGCAGTCTTTGTATTATTATTCGGGTGTGTAGATTTGGGTAATTTAACATATTTTTAATAGACGGTTGCTATGATTGTTTTCTCTTCACTCCAAATTCGCCGAGGTGTTCGTGTCCTACTGGACAATGCCACTGCGACTATTAACCCCGGCCAAAAAGTTGGTTTAGTGGGTAAAAACGGCTGCGGTAAATCGACGCTTCTTGCGTTATTAAAAGGCGAATTACAAGCTGAAGCAGGTTCTGCAACCTTCCCAAGCAATTGGTCTATGGCATGGGTGAACCAAGAAACTCCCGCGCTTGATGTGCCCGCTCTTGAATATGTCATTGATGGTGATCGCGAGTTCCGAGCCTTAGAACAAAAACTACAGCAAGCCAATGAAAAAAATGATGGCCATGCCATCGCAGTAGTTCATGGGCAGCTTGATGCGATTGATGCATGGACCATTCGTTCTCGCGCCTCCAGTTTGCTACATGGCTTAGGTTTCAGCCAAACACAGCTAGATTCCCCAGTAAAATCATTTTCGGGTGGATGGCGGATGCGTTTGAACCTCGCGCAGGCACTGCTTTGCCGTTCTGACCTGTTGTTACTCGATGAGCCAACCAACCACCTTGATTTAGATGCGGTCATTTGGTTAGAAAAGTGGTTAAAAAGCTACCAAGGCACCCTGATTTTGATTTCCCATGATAGGGATTTCCTCGACCCGATTATTGATAAAGTGCTGCATATCGAACAAGAAACCATGTTCGAATATACGGGTAACTACTCGTCTTTTGAGCGCCAACGTGCGACAAAACTCGCCCAGCAGCAAGCGTTGTATGAAAGCCAACAAGCTAAAGCTGCGCATTTACAAAGTTATATTGACCGCTTTAGAGTGCAAGCCACCAAAGCCAAGCAAGCACAAAGCCGCATTAAGATGCTTGAAAGAATGGAAATGGTCGCGCCGGCTCATGTGGATAACCCATTCCATTTTTCATTCCGCAAACCAGAAAGCTTACCGAATCCATTATTAAAAATGGAAAAAGTCAGCGCAGGCTACGGTGAAAAGGTCATATTGCAATCCATCAAGCTGAACTTAGTACCGGGGTCACGCATTGGCTTACTGGGGCGTAACGGTGCAGGTAAATCAACTTTAATCAAAATGTTAGCTGGCGACTTGCCACCATTACAAGGAGAAATTTCCCTTGCAAAAGGGATTAAACTCGGTTATTTCGCCCAGCACCAATTAGAGTATTTGCACCCTGAAGAATCCCCCTTGCAGCATCTTGCTCGCCTTGCCCCTGAGCAAACTGAGCAGCAATTACGTGACTATTTAGGTGGTTTCGGTTTTAAAGGTGACCAAGTTACTGACCCAAGTGGCCGTTTTTCTGGTGGGGAAAAAGCGCGCTTAGTTCTCGCTTTAATCGTCTGGCAGCGCCCTAATTTACTGTTGCTCGATGAGCCAACCAACCACTTGGACTTAGATATGCGCCAAGCGCTTACTGAAGCCTTAATGGCCTTCGAAGGCGCTTTAGTTGTCGTTTCCCATGATAGGCATTTATTGCGTACCACGACCGATGAACTGTATTTAGTCCACGGCGGTTCTGTAGAGCAGTTTGATGGTGATTTAGAAGATTACCAACAATGGCTAGCTGAGCAAAACAAGCTCGAATTACAGCAAGTGCGTGATCAACAAGAGAAAGATAAGCCAGCAGCCGCTGCAACGGTGACGGCACAAGATAGAAAAGATCAAAAACGTCGTGAAGCTGAATTTCGTCAGTTAACTCAGCCTATCCGTAAAAAAATTACGGAATTGGAAAAGCAGATGGATAAACACTCTCATGCCCTGAGTGAGTTTGAAGCAAAACTTTCTGATGCAGCCATCTATGAACAAGATAAAAAAGCCGAATTGACGGAATGTTTGAAAAAACAAACTGAACACAAAGCAGCGCTTGAAGACGTGGAAGTGGAGTGGATGGAATTGCAAGAGCAGTTAGAAACCATGACTAGTGAGTTTGAATTAAATTAATTCGTTATAAAACATCACAATCCATTAAAATCACGAAAAGCTATCTTTTGATAGCTTTTCGTTTTTATCATCACTGAATCTTATTCTTTCACACACATCACATAATACTGGCCATCAATAATTTCAGTGCCTTCGGTTTCGTGTTCAAAACCAGGGAATTCGCTATCCCATGCTTGAAGACTATGTAAATAGCCGATATGTGGGCTATTTTTATCGCCAAAGCTTTCCCCCGATAACAACATTGGGATACCCGGTGGATAGGGAATAATCGAGTTAGCAGCAATACGCCCGGCGAGTTTATCTAAAGGAACCGACTCAACACGGTTAGCAACAATTTCTTGGTAGGCATCACGCGGGCTCATCATCACTGCAGGGAGTTGTTCATAAGCCTGATTTAGTTGGCCTCCAGGGTTATTTTTTTGTAGATACACAAACATTTTATTCCCTAAATCACGTAGCCCCATCTCACTATAGATCTCAGGAGCCGCTTCAACCACTTCAGGCAATACCTTTTTCAGTGCCGTATTATTGTCATAGTGGCGCTTAAACGACAGCAGCGCATTGACCAATGTCCCCCATTTTCCTTTCGTAATTCCCATCGAAAACAAGAACATAATTTGGAAATCGGTCGTACGGGTTGGCACAATACCATAATGATTTAACCAAGCTGTGACTAAAGCAGCAGGAACTCCGCTATCCAGTAATTTACCGTCATCTCCCATCCCTGGCGACAAGATACTTACCTTAATTGGGTCAAGCATCGCCCAATTTTCAGGGATATCTTTAAAACCATGCCATTTATCTTCAGGATTCATCACCCAGCAACTTTGCTCTTTCATCAACAGTTCAACAGGGGCATCTTCAAATGCATAGCGTTTACCTGTTGCTGGGTCTTTCACCATTTCTTGATTCCATGGTTTGAAGAACCACTCATCATCATTGATAAATTCTTTGTATAGGAAGCCCAGTGATTGACGGAAGTCGATGGCTTCACGGATGACTTCATCAGTGAGTGAACGCCCACTGTTGCCGTCCATCATATCTGCGGCAATATCATTCGAGGCACAAATTGCATATAGCGGCGAGGTGGTCGCATGCATATGATAAGCTTGGTTAAAACGATTAAAATCAATCGCATTACGGCCATTTCGGACGTGGATAAATGAAGCTTGTGAAAGTGCATTCAATAATTTATGCGTAGAGTGGGTCGCAAAAACGGTAGGTTCATCGTCTTTTCTAGGGTCATCACGCATCGCAAAGTGGTCACGGTAGATAGGGTTAAAGCGCGCGTAGCCGTACCATGCCTCATCAAAATGGATTCTATCCAATGATTCATCAAGCAAATCCTGAACTTTGCGTGCGTGATAGCATACGCCATCGTAAGTACAGTTAGTTACTACACTATATGCGGGTCGTTTGCCTATTTTATCCGAAGTTAATGGGTTTTTAGCGATTTTTTCAGTAATCGCTTCCGGTGTCATCTCTTGAGGGTAAATAGGACCAATAATGCCATAACGATTACGGCTTGGCGTCATATAAACCGGTTTTGCTCCAGTTAAAATCAAACCTTGCTCAATAGATTTATGGCAGTTACGGTCAATGACAACAACGTCATCATCCGTCATACAAGCTTGCATAATCGTTCGGTTCGAACCTGATGTTCCCACGACCACTGAATAAGATTGGTCAGCACCAAAAATACGGGCGGCATTTCTTTCACATTCACCAAATGCGCCGGTATGGTCTAACAGTGACCCCACGGCAACTCGCTCGATACCAATATCGGTACGAAACAAGTTTTCTCCAAAGAAATCATGATAAATGCGGCCCGCCGGGGTTTTGGTGAACCCAACACCGCCCTGATGACCCGGTGCTGCCCATGAATATTCATGTACATCACTGTATTTAATCAAGCTTTTCATCAAAGGGGGCAATAAATTAGCGCGGTAACGGATTATCGCGGCAAGAACTCGGCCTGCGATAAAATCAGCAGAGTCTTCTAAAATCCAAGCAAACTCATCAACTTGCTCCATCATTTTGCGGTCGAATGCCGTCAAAGCTTCTTCACGATCACTTAATAAAAAAACAGGCACATCTTCTTGTCTGCGATGAAGTTGGGTAATTAATTGATGT
Organism: Providencia sp. PROV255; assembly: GCF_028478065.1. Lineage (NCBI taxonomy): Bacteria > Pseudomonadati > Pseudomonadota > Gammaproteobacteria > Enterobacterales > Morganellaceae > Providencia > Providencia sp. PROV255. Next base: position 14,281 of record NZ_JAMPMI010000011.1, read on the forward strand.
GCCTGAGTTTGTTCTTGCTTGTCTGACATATCTCGGCCATATAACAAGCAATCAATACTGGTATTTGATCGAATGTATGCCATCCCATCTTCAAAATTACGAATGATCACGGTTTCTACGTGCTCATCTTTAAGTTCACTAGCAAGTCTTGCTACAGCATGGCTAATCACGGAGTCGTCATCGGTTAATTCCGTATAAACTATGAGTGCTCTCATCAATAACTCCCTTTTAACTTTTTAAAATCAAAATACTGATAATATTAGTCTTAACGTAAATAAGGTTTGATTGCAAAGTTATCGATGAGGATTCAAGCCACTAATCACTCATCTAATTTATTAATCACTACTCTTGCATTCATAACTAACGACTTTGCTTTCGCTTCTCGCCGTTGCAATAACGCCATAAAAATCAGGTCAGTAAGCGTATTTTGTGCGGTTCTTGAAGAAATTGATGAACTACGCCATTCATCTTCCTCCGCAATACTTTCAAGAACATAATCAGCAATTTGCCCCAGTGGTGAATCACAGTCACGCGTAATCGCAATGACACATGCCCCTTGCTTACGTGCAATATTCGCTGCTGTTAGCATGTCTTTACGCTTCCCTGTAAAAGAAATAACGATTTGTACATCATGAGCATTGAGAGTGAGTGCCGCCGCAATTTGCACATGATGGTCTGACTCCACGAGCGTTGTAATACCAATTTTTTGTAATTTATAACTTAAATCTTTTGCAGTTAAGCCTGACCCACCAATACCGACAATCTGTACTCTCTGTGATTGGTCTATTCGCTCAACAATGCGTTCAAACTGTCTGAAATCAATTAATTTTGTTGTTTCTGTAATTGAATGATTTTTCTCCATTGCCAATTTCTGAGCAACAACCATCAAGTTATCATCAGGTGCAATGCGGTTATGTAAAGCGGAATGAGGTGCTCCCTCTTTCAGTTGCTGGCGTCCAATAATCTCACTAAGTGCAAGTTTCAAGGCGGGATACCCCTTCACCCCGACTTTTTGACTAAACTTAACGATGGCAGATTGGCTGACATCTAAAATTTCTGCTAATTGCTGAGACGATAAATTCAGTACATTTTCGGGATTTTCAAGGATAAATTGTGCAATTTTACGTTGATTTTCTGCTAATCGCGGTAGTGAGTAAGTAATGATGTCCAATAATGTCATGGTGACCTCTAATAATAGTTGTAATAGCCAGACCTATAGATAAAAAAATAATAATAAATTATTCCTCAACCAAGTCACTGATGCCTGATAAATAATACTTACAATTCAAAGAGTCGTAACTTTAGTCCGTAAAATAAATCACAAAATATTCTTGTATATTCACAAAATAGAATAGATAGCACCGTGATATTAGTCACATATAAGGAATAAATAATTCCTTAATATTAGCCCAATAACTGATCTAGGAGCAATTTTTATGACTATCGACTTAAGCAAAATGGTAACTGAAAGCCGTAATGCAGCCAGTACTAATATCGACCAACTATCAACGGCTGAAATGCTAAAGGTCATTAATAATGAGGACAAACTCGTTCCGTTAGCGGTTGAAAAAGTGCTCCCTGAAATTGCTCAACTGGTTGATAAAGTTGCAGAAGCCTTTTTAAAAGGCGGTCGTCTGATTTACTCAGGCGCAGGAACCTCTGGCCGTTTAGGAATTCTTGATGCCAGTGAGTGCCCGCCGACTTATGGAACGCCCCATGAGCAAGTTGTTGGTTTAATCGCCGGTGGTCATCAGGCTATCTTCCGTGCCGTAGAAAATGCAGAAGATAAACCTGAACTTGGCGAACAAGACCTCAAAGACATTCAATTCAATGATAATGATGTGTTAGTGGGTATCGCAGCGAGTGGTCGAACACCTTATGTATTAGGAGCTTTAGCATACGCGAATGCTATTGGTGCAACCACAGCTGCCATTAGCTGTAACCCAAATAGCCCAATTGCCAATGCCGCAGATATTGCTATCACTCCCGTTGTCGGTGCAGAAGTTGTCACAGGTTCTTCACGCATGAAAGCAGGAACTGCACAAAAATTGGTACTGAATATGATCACCACTGGGGCAATGATCCGTATCGGAAAGGTGTTTGGTAATTTAATGGTTGATGTTGAAGCAACAAATGCCAAACTCATTGAAAGACAAACAAAAATTGTGATGGAAGCGACCGACTGTGACCGAACTACTGCAGAAACCGCCCTTCAACAATGTAATCGACACTGCAAAACTGCCATTTTAATGGTGCTATCGGGCTTGAATGCCGATGATGCACGTCAACTGCTCTTAGACAACAACGGTTTTATTCGTACGGCACTCAATATGGCCTCATCCGCCTAATTTGCGGATTTTAATGGGATAAATAGTATGGCTAAAATAACAATAGAAATGATACAGCAGGTCCTACAACACGTTGGAGGACGCCGTAATATTAAATTAGCGGGTAACTGTATGACCCGTTTGCGCCTCACACTCAACGATGACCAGCTAGTGGATAAAGCCGCACTCAAACAAATCGCAGGAGTGCTTGGTGTCATTGAGAGTGATGAACAGCTGCAAGTGATCCTTGGCCCGGGTAAAGCACAAACTGCCGCAGACTTAATGAACCAACTGTTGGATAGTGGTGAAGAGGATAACCATGAGGCAACAACCCAGCCTCAGGATTTAAACGACATTGCCTCCGCAAATAAGCAGCAACTGAAAAAGAAACAAACCAGTGCCGTTCACCGGTTTTTATCCAAATTTGCCACGATATTTACACCGCTAATTCCGGGTTTTATTGCTGCGGGCTTACTATTAGGTTTTGCGACTCTCGCTAAACAAACCTATTTCCCAGCAGGGCTTCCAACAAAGCCTGAAGAGCAGACCCTACTCGTACATACTATTTTATATATGTCAGTATTTAGCAAAGGGCTGTTTAGCTTTCTAAGCATTCTCATTGGTTATAATACTCAAAAAGCCTTTGGCGGTAGCGCGGTAAATGGTGCCATCATTGCTTCACTGTTTGTTCTTGGATATAACCCTGAAATAGCCAAAGGGTTCTATTCTGACATGAATAGCTTTTTCGGGTTGGCTATCGACCCAAGAGGTAACATTATTGGGGTATTGATTGCGTGTATTTTTGGCGCATGGGTTGAAAAACAGGTACGCAAAATTATCCCAGCTAACCTTGATATGATTTTAACCTCAACAATTACCTTATTAATTGTTGGTGCTGCTGTGTTTATCTTTATCATGCCTATTGGGAGCTGGTTATTCTCTGGCATGTCATGGCTGTTTGTTCATTTAAGCAGCAACCCATTCGGAACTGCCATACTTGCTGGGCTATTCTTAATTGCAGTTATGTTTGGCGTGCACCAAGGTTTTGTTCCGGTATATATGGCACTCGTTGAAACTCAAGGTTTTAACTCACTCTTCCCTATCCTAGCGATGGCAGGTGGTGGCCAAGTTGGTGCAGCAATGGCGTTGTATGTTAAAGCCGCAAAAGATTCAGTGTTACGCAATCAGATTCGTGGGGCTATCATTCCAGGTTTCTTAGGTGTCGGTGAACCACTTATTTACGGTGTAACTCTTCCGAGGATGAAGCCATTTGTCACCGCATGTTTAGGTGGTGCCGCAGGCGGTTTCTTTGTTGGGCTAGTGGCTTGGATGGGTTTACCGGTTGGTTTGAATACCGTCTTTGGCCCTTCTGGCTTAGTCGCTATCCCAATGATGACGTCAGCTGATGGGGTGTTCCCTGGAATGTTAGTTTATGTGGGCGGGTTATTCACATCCTACTTATTCGGTTTTATTTTTACTTATTTTTTCGGAACTAAGAACGTCGATTTAGACTAATCGCCTCCCTTACATGTAAAAAGCAGCCCATGGGCTGCTTTTTGATGAGTCATATAAACTGCACTTTTATCAGAAAATCATTCCAACCAAATCAGGGGAACGCACAAAGCCGTTAAAATCCCCATTACCCAGTTAAAAATAAACCAAGCACGGCGGCTACGCAAAAATAGGCTGATTAATGAACCAAACCCCATCCAGATTAAACCCGCCACTAAGTTAACCACCACAAATGCGATACTCATCATTAAAATAGATTGAGTAAATAACTCACCGGGTAAGCTAAATCCCCCTACGGCTCCCAAACCCATCATCCATGCTTTCGGGTTTAAAAACTGCAATAAGCCACCTTGATACCAAGTCACGCTTTTCGCAACTTCGCTATTCGTCTTCAGTGGTGCATAATTTGCCGTCGCTGTTTTCCATGCGAGCCATAACAGGTAGATGCTTCCGGCGACTTTTAAGGCGATATGAATCGCAGGATAGAGCAATAAAAGTGCAGCAATACCGAATGCAGAAAGATAAAGTATGGACTGCATGCCTAACATAATACCAAGGCATAATATAATCGTATGGCGAAAACCGTAGTTTGCTGCACTTGACGTTAGCAACATATTGTTAGGGCCGGGTGTGACTGCTGCAATGAATAAAAACGTAAAAAGAGAAAAAATCAGCCCCAGTGTCATTTATAATTTAGCCTCAAACTCAAATTTGTTTACTTGCATCACAAAAAAATAACAGTATGTTATGTGACTCACAAGAGTCTCCATTAAATAAAAATAAGGCTATGTCAGAAAACTTTCGTCCAATAAGTTGGGCTAAAAATCCACACCTCCAAACATTACTGCCAAGGATTTTCCGTAGAACACCGAAAATCAAACCTATATGGCAACGGCTTGAATTGCCTGATGGCGATTTTATCGATCTCGCTTGGAGTGAAAAACCCGAGCTAGCAGCGCATAAGCCACGATTAGTGATTTTCCATGGTCTAGAAGGTAATTTTAAAAGCCCTTACGCTCACGGAATGCTAGAAACTGCCCAAAAACATGGTTGGTTGGGTGTGATTATGCATTTTCGCGGTTGTAGTGGTGAACCCAATCGCCAACAGCGAATTTACCATTCAGGTGAAACCAGTGATGCTCGCTATTTTCTCCGCTGGTTGAAACAAACCTATGGTGATGCGCCAACCGCCGCAGTTGGTTATTCTCTTGGTGGCAATATGTTAGCCTGCTATTTAGCTGAAAGCGGTCAAAATGCAGATGTCGATGCGGGTGTTGTTGTTTCAGCTCCTTTGATGTTAGAAGCCTGCTCTTTACGCATGGAAAAGGGCATTTCTCAGTTTTATCAACGTTACTTACTAAATGGCTTGAAACGCAATGCCACCCGGAAATTAGTCCGTTATCCAGGCTCATTACCCTTAAACCTCTTACAATTGAAGCAGCTTAAGCGGATCCGTGAGTTTGATGATGTGATTACTGCTCGTATTCATGGATTTGATGATGCGACAGATTATTATCAAAAATGCAGTGCATTACCCAAGTTAGCTTATATCACTAAACCAACGTTAATTATTCACGCCAAAGATGACCCATTTATGGCGCCTGAAGTTGTTCCTGATTTATCATTTTTACCCCACAATGTGGAATACCAAATGACAGAACATGGCGGGCACGTCGGCTTTGTGAGCGGTACATTCAGAAAACCGCAAATGTGGTTAGAAAGCCGTATTCCTCAATGGCTAACCCCTTATTTAGATAAGGAAATAATGTGATTATTCCTTGGCAAGAACTTGAGCCTGAAACATTGGAAAACCTGATTGAGAGCTACGTATTGCGTGAGGGAACCGACTACGGCTCCCATGAAAAAAGCCTGCAAGATAAGGTTAACGATGTGAAACGGCAGTTAGTTTCTGGCGAAATTGTGCTAGTCTGGTCTGAATTGCATGAATCGGTTAATTTCATGCCTAAGGGAAGTTTTTCTGTATGATGTTTTTATTCCATGGTTCATTTTTACGTCATCTTTTGTCATAAAAAAGTTGCGTGTTTTCCAACATAATCATGTCGTAAAACCATCAAATAAGGCTCACAACCCTAACACCCGTTAATCCGCTTCATGCACTATTGATTAAAATAGTGCTTATAAGCGCAGCACAGGGAGTCCACGATGTCCAAAAAGCACCCAATTATTGCTATCACCGGTTCGAGCGGTGCTGGCACAACGTCAACTAGCCAAGCATTTCGTAAAGTTTTTCACCAATTAAATATCCAGCCTGCAACATTAGAAGGGGATAGTTTTCACCGCTATACACGCCCTGAAATGGATATGGCTATCCGTAAAGCCAGAGAACAAGGCCGGCACATCAGTTACTTTGGCCCCGAAGCGAATGATTTTGCTTTGCTTGAACAAACTTTAGTCGACTATGCAAAAACGGGTTGTGGGCAATCCCGTAAATATCTACATACTTATGATGAAGCGGTACCTTATGGCTTGCAGCCCGGGACATTTACCCCTTGGGAACCGCTGCCAGATAAAACGGATATTTTGTTTTATGAGGGGCTACATGGCGGTGTTGTCACACCGGAACATAATGTCGCACAACATGTTGATTTACTTGTCGGTGTTGTCCCTATAGTCAACCTAGAATGGATCCAAAAATTAATCCGTGATACGACAGAGCGAGGGCACTCCCGCGAAGCCGTTATGGACTCTGTCGTGCGTTCTATGGGTGACTATATTAATTACATCACGCCACAATTTTCTCGCACTCACATCAATTTTCAACGCGTTCCGACGGTAGATACCTCCAACCCATTTTCGGCTAAAGCCATTCCATCACAAGATGAAAGCTTTATTGTGATCCGCTTTCGTGGGCTAGAGCAAATTGATTTCCCCTATTTGCTATCAATGATATCTGGCTCTTTCATTTCTGCAATGAATACAATTGTCGTCCCCGGAGGAAAACTAGGTTTAGCCATGGAATTAATTATGGCGCCAATAGTCGAAAAACTAATTAATCAAAAGGACAACAATTAAATTATTTTTTGATTAATAAATAAGATGCTTATCATTAATTAAGGTAAGCATCTTTTAATTCAAATATACCAATAAAAATTAAATTTATTTTTAGCTTTTTATTTCAAAGCTGTGTGTGACTTCAACGGTTTTCTCTAACATCAATGCGACTGAACAATATTTTTCAGCAGAAAGTTGAACGGCTCGTTCGACCGCTTTTTCCGTTAATTCATTCCCTGTTACAATAAAATGTAAATGGATTTTCACAAAATAACGAGGGGCTTCTTCGCGACGCTGTGAGGTTAATTTCACCTCACAATCCGTAATATCATAGCGGCCCTTTTGTAGAATCGAAACGACATCAATCGCGCTGCAACCACCCGCAGCCATTAGCACCATTTCCATTGGGCTTGGAGCTTTATCACCTGCATTGCCGTCCATCATCACTTGGTGCCCAGACGCAGACTCCCCTAGAAAAGAAAGTCCTTCAACCCACTTAACTCTTGCTTCCATTATATTTCCCCTTGAAATGAAATCGGTTTAAAGGCTACATTGTTCCATAGATACAATGAATGTTATATCAACTTTATTTGGCTGAAGCGATACAGGGAAGACTTTCTTTATTGGATATGCTACAAACAATACTTAGTTGATAGGATTAAGATCAAAACTCAACGGTTTAATTGATCATATTATAGTGTTGATATCAATTTGCGTTACCCAAAGCAATCAAAAACGCTGAAGCAATCAGCTGTTAGATTATTTAAAGGTATATAAGGCAAATTAATATGCTAAGCTAGTGACTTTAAAGCCAGCCTTTCTAGTATGTTTTTCTGAATGGCTGCAATAACATACAGAGGATAACGCTAATGGTTCTCGGCAAGCCACAAACAGACCCTACTCTTGAATGGTTTTTGTCACACTGCCATATTCATAAATATCCATCCAAGAGCACTCTTATCCATCAGGGTGAGAAAGCAGAAACCCTTTACTATATCGTTAAAGGTTCGGTGGCTGTTTTAATTAAAGATGAAGAAGGCAAAGAAATGATCCTCTCTTACCTGAATCAGGGGGATTTCATTGGTGAGCTTGGGTTATTTGAAGAAGGGCAAGAACGTACTGCGTGGGTTAGAGCCAAAATAGCCTGCGAAGTTGCTGAAATTTCTTACAAAAAATTCCGTCAATTAATTCAGGTAAACCCTGATATTTTAATGCGCCTTTCTGCGCAAATGGCTAGTCGCTTACAAACAACATCTGAGAAAGTCGGTAACCTCGCATTCTTAGACGTTACAGGCCGTATTGCTCAAACGCTATTAAACTTAGCTAAACAACCTGATGCAATGACACACCCAGACGGTATGCAAATCAAAATTACTCGTCAGGAAATAGGCCAAATCGTGGGTTGTTCCCGTGAAACAGTCGGCCGCATTCTAAAAATGTTAGAAGACCAAAACCTGATCTCCGCACATGGTAAAACCATTGTTGTTTACGGTACTCGTTAATTAACCTTTCAGCCTGGCCACCTTTGGCTGGGCTATTATTTATCATATTAAATTGTAGTAAAATCGCTTCGTTATATTCCCCCCACCGATTACCCCTATAGAATAATAATTATTATCTTACCAATTAGGAAAATATTTATGACTATTACATTAGGCTATTTATCGGGTAATCCGACGATTTTCAAAAAAATTATTAACTCGGATGATTTTATCAAAAAAATTTTTACGGTTACCTCTTCACTGAAAAAAAGTCCACTTGATACGAATAACCAGCTAAAACCAACTCGTACCTGTAGCACTGAGAGTATTGATTCCGCCTATGAGAGCGACTTAGAAGAAACCAATAATATTAAGTGTTTAAGCACTGGTGAATTTTACGAAAAAGTCAATCAATTGAAAATTAAGCTATACGGAAAATATTCATCTACTTTTCTTTCTGAGCAAAGTACAGACTCATTAATAAAAGAAAATAGAGTTATTCTTGACCAATACAAAGAACTCCCCAAAAAAAATGCTGAATATGCTGATTTTTTATATCGCGATATTAGAATCCCTGGCATTAACAATAAAAGTCTACAAGAAAAAAAAGAGATTATAAAAAAATTTGTATTACCTAAACCTCTAACTAATAAAAATGGTTCAATGCTTCCTTTAAAAAAACAAATCATTCAAGAGTCTATTCGTCATATCACACTACCTTCCGTGGGTATAAAATATAAAACAGAAAGCAAATTTAATAAGAAATTAGTTTATATACATTACAAAATTTGTGAAGAAAATCGGCCTAATCAAAGAATCACCTCTTTGCCAAAAACCACTTTTGAGTTCAAGGGAAATATACCGCAAACAAAGTCATCATTACTAAGAGCACAACGAATAAAAGAACATTATAATTTATCGAGTAAAATTACCACACAGAAAACCAGCCTTAGCAAAGATAACTTAGCAAAAAATAAAATTTTAGTTAATAGTTCTGATTTATTAAAAATAATAGAAAAAGAATACCAATTGACCCAAGAAATGAATAACCATATAAAAATAATCGCTGAAATAGACGCCCAAATGAAGACTAACTCTCAATTACTAGCACTTTACAAGTCACCAATAATAAAATAAGTAAAATCGACTTATTATTCAATTAATTAAAATATTTGCATTGGCTAGAACAAATCCAAACACAAATATCACACACATGTAAATAAATAATCATAAACATCGATTTATTATATTAATTAACCTAAAAACAACCCAAAATAGCATTAATTGATAATTAAGGATCTCTCATGCACATAGACACCATCAATAGAAATGTAAGCAATCCCATCTTTAAAAAAAACATAGCATTAGAAATAGCGGAAAATTATTTCCCAATAATTAAGAAAATACGTAATACTAGATTGAATAATTTCATTCATTTATTTAGTTTTAACAAAAAAAACAAAGTAAATATGGATTCAAAGTTTTACTTAGAGTTAAAAAAAATAGAAACCAAAAAAAATGAGAATAACTCACGATTAAAAGTCGAATTAAATCAAAATAAAATAATATCATTAGAAAATGAACTACTTAAAAAGTCGTTTGAAATATCCCCAACAGTAAAAAACACTAAAGATGAAATTAATAGAAAAATAAGTAACGCATTAAAAATAGACAAACCCTATGTAGAAGAATTAGTCAACAATAAAATAATTAAAGAACAGAATGACCTAATAGACTATTACACATACCATATTAAAAATATAGAATTAATTGAAACTAAAGAACAATTAAAAAATGATATATACAAATTAAAATTAGAGATAAAAAACGAGTCAAAAATAAGAGGGATTTATTATCTTGAAAAAAAACATGAAATATTAGAGTCATCATATAAAGAGATAGAAAATACATTTGGGGTGGAAGACCAAAATGAAAATTTAAAATCATTAATTAATTTACAATTAATCATTAAAAATTTATTAATTAAAGAATTAGATGATATTAAAAACAAAATTCATAATATAACGTTAAATAACTATAATAAAAAATCCATTAACCCCAAAAAAAGTCAAATATCGAAAAAATTAATGGAAGAAAAAAACAGCGTAACCCCAGAAGAGTCAATAATTAAAAAAAATTTAATTATCTGTGATGAAGATGGTACCCCTATTTATCATGATGAGGACCATAACTTTGATTTTGATGACGAATTAACTTTTTTAGCGAAGCCCGAAACCAATGAAATGGAAGATTCGTCATTAGTTAAAACACTAAGACTCGAAAATAGAGAATTAAAAAACTCGCTAGAGGAGTTAAGCAATAACTATTTCACTCTGCTTGATAAATTCCATCATAGGTCACACGAATACATTCTAAATACAATAACTCTTACTGACGTACCTCTAGATGATTTATCTACAAATGAAGAAACTATCGTCAAGCAGCCAAGTGAAATTAAACAAAAAACAATAGATAGTAAAGAGAACGTCACGGCAAAAAATACACAGAACAATCGTAGTTTAATGCAGAAAAAAACAGTTGTGAATTATTCACATTCCCATAACAGTCAATGTCTGGCTGCTGGCATCACCATATCCAGCACACCAGAACAATTGCAACAAAAACAAATAGAATTAAAAGCGAAAAATACAATAAAAATATCTGGCCGAAATAGAACGTAATATTAACGATACAAGTTGCAGAGACAGAAATGCCTCTGCAACTTTTCAATAAACCACTAATTCAATAACTTACCAATCGCCGTTTCTAATTTCGCCATGCCGCTATTAATTTCTTCCTCGGAAATAATCAGTGAAGGCGTAAAACGTAAAACATTGGTGCCGGCATTGAGCATCATCAGACCTTCTACTGCACTGGCTTGCAGGATATCTTTCGAGCGATTCAATAGTTTGCCATCTAATTCAGCGCCAATTAATAACCCCATTCCTCTGATCTCAGAGAAAATGTGATATTTATCATTCAGTTTATTTAAATGAGCGACAAATAATTCACGACGCTTTTCGACACCATTTAATACTTCCTCAGTATTAATAATATCAAACGCCGCATTACCAACTGCACACGCTAAGGGATTGCCACCATAGGTGGTACCGTGCGCACCCACTTCCATGGTTTTTGCCACTTCTTCAGTGGTGATCATTGCACTAATAGGGAAACCGCCACCCAATGCTTTTGCTGTGGTTAGAATATCGGGAGTGACATTGTAGTGCATATAAGAGAATAATTTACCTGTACGCCCCATACCGCTTTGTACTTCATCAAAAATCAACAAGGCATTATTTTCATCACACAGCTTACGAACTCCTTGCAGAAATTCCGCTGTTGCTGCGGTGACGCCACCTTCACCTTGTACTGGCTCAAGAACAACTGCGCAGGTATTTTCATCAATCACCGCTTTGACAGCATCAAGGTCATTAAATGGCACATGAATAATATCCGCAGGCTTTGGCCCAAAACCATCCGCATATTTTGCTTGCCCACCGACCGAAACAGTAAATAATGTGCGTCCGTGGAAAGCTTGTTTGAAAGCGATAATCTTAGTTTTATAGGGGCTGTATTTAGTAATAGCGTAGCGGCGTGCTAATTTAAACGCAGCTTCGTTAGCTTCTGAGCCGGAATTCACAAAAAATGCGCGGTCAGCAAATGTCGCATTCGTGAGCTTTTGTGCTAACTTTAGCGCCTGCTCGTTAGTGAAAATATTACTGACATGCCATAGCTTTTCGCTTTGTTCACGCACCGCAGCCACCAAACTAGGGTGGCAATGCCCCAAAGCAAGAACAGCGATCCCACCAGCAAAATCAATATATTCTTTACCTTGCTGATCCCAAACGCGGCTACCTTCGCCTTTAACTGGAATAAATTCCGCTGGCGAAAAAATAGGTAACATAACTTGATCAAAAGTTTGCCGATTTACTATTGGTTGCTCAGACATACCCCTCACCTGCTCTTATTTAATGCAATTATGAAAATATAAGCATTAAATATGAATAAAAAATCAAAAAAGAGCAATAGCAAAGGGCATAATATGCATAATTAATTTTTTCTGAATACGATTGCTAAATTAATATTTTAGAAAATTGTTTAGTAATTCATGGCCTTGTTCACTCAGAATACTTTCAGGATGGAACTGAACACCTTCTATAGGCAAGGTTTTGTGCCGTATTCCCATGATTTCATCAACATCGCCATTATTCAGTGACCATGCGGATACATCAAAAGAAACAGGGAGTGTCTCTGCTGCAATCACTAACGAGTGATAGCGTGTCACTGTTAAGGGACGATTTAAGCCTTTGAATACACCTTGATGATTATGGTGGATAGCAGAGGTTTTACCGTGCATAACTTCTCGTGCTTTGACGACTGATGCACCAAATGCTTGCCCAATCGCTTGATGCCCTAAGCAAATGCCTAAAATGGGCAGTTTACCTGCAAAATATTTTATCGCCTCAAGGGAGATGCCAGCCTCATCCGGTGTACATGGCCCAGGTGAAATCACAAGATGTGTAGGCGAAAGCTGTTCAATTTCTTCGATGGTAATTTCATCATTACGTTTTACTACAACTTCAGCCCCTAACTCACAAAAGTATTGGTATAAGTTGTAAGTAAATGAATCGTAATTATCAATAAGTAGAAGCATATTAGCCTATCCGACTGATTTTTATCATTATATATTATTTTCTTATGCATATTTTTATCGTGTTGGCAATCAGAACGATGATTAAAACACCATAAAAATAATAAGGGCGGCTATCATAGCACAGCCAAAGCAGGAAAATAGCCTATTTAAGTCAATGATTGTTTTTTCTCAGAGAAAATTTCCATATAAAAATCATGGAATTATATTTACATCCTTATAACAAAGCTGTATTTCGGTTAAGAATTACTTTAAATACAATGAAATAAAAGGCTGTTAAAAAGTAGCAAGCACTGACACATTTTAACTAACATAGTTAATGAAGAAAAACTCAAAGAGGAAGGAAAAGCGTTTTTTAAGAAAAGTGGGCACGTTAAAACAACCTACCCACAGTATTCGACACGACAGCTTTTAATGACTATCGTTTTTAATCACTACGGTTTTTTAATCACTTCAGCAGAAATAATTGTAACCGGTTCAACTGGGACATTTTGATATGGCCCTACGTTTTCCGTTTTTACTTTAGAGATTTTATCTGCAACATCCATCCCTTTTACCACTTTACCAAACACAGCATAACCAAAGTCACGTTGGCCGTGGTCTAAGAAAGCGTTATCAGCAACATTAATAAAGAATTGGCTCGTTGCGCTGTCTTTATTTGCAGTACGCGCCATAGAAATAGTACCGCGTAAATTACGTAAACCGTTATCCGCTTCATTTTTGATTGGAGCGCGGGTTTGTTTTTGCTGTAAATCTTTATTAAAGCCACCACCTTGAATCATAAAACCTGGGATTACACGGTGGAAAGTGGTTCCGTTGTAATAACCTTCATTAACATACTGAACGAAATTTTCTGTCGTAACAGGGGCTTTTTTACTATTCAGTTCTAATTCGATATCACCCGCCGACGTGACTAATTTAACATAAGTCTCACCCGCAGATAATGCAAGAGAAGATGCGCTCATTGCGCAGATGGCCAAAAGTGGCACAAAAATTCGTTTTAACATGTAAGGTCCCTTTCGTTATAGCTCATTACAACTGCAATCAAGCAATTCTAGAGTGAAGCCAACAAGAATGCTGAAGATTTACCTATATTTACGCCAAAAAATAAAAACACACCAAATGCGCTAAATTCTAGACCAATTTTAGTGAAAAACGTCATTAATAATGGTTATTTTTCTATTATTACAATTTCGCAGACTACAACACACAAAAAATAATACCTGACACCAAGGGAAAAGCGGTTAAGAGGATATTTCGAGTTGTCGGGAAGCGCTAAGCAAAGCTATAATCCTCGAGCCTTTTGAGGCTAACTCAGGGAGAAAGACAAATGGCAATTAAAAATCATAACTACCAGATGGCAAAATTTGTCATCAGTGCACCCGATATCCGTCATCTACCTAAAGATACCGGAATTGAGGTGGCTTTTGCTGGCCGTTCTAATGCGGGGAAATCCAGTGCGTTAAACGCATTAACACAGCAAAAAAGCTTAGCACGCACCAGTAAAACACCAGGAAGAACTCAGCTAATCAACCTATTTGAAGTTGAGGAAGGCGTTCGCCTTGTTGACCTTCCAGGTTATGGTTATGCCGAAGTTCCTGAAGAAATGAAACGTAAGTGGCAACAAGCACTCGGGGAATATCTCCAAAAACGCGAATGCATTAAGGGGCTTGTTGTATTAATGGATATCCGTCATCCATTAAAAGACCTCGATATGCAAATGATTGAGTGGTCTGTCGCAATGAATGTGCCAGTTCTGGTTTTACTCACTAAAGCAGACAAATTGGCTTCTGGAGCAAGAAAGAAACAGTTAATAGAAGTGCGTCAAGCACTTGCTCCACTTGAAGGGGATATTGAAGTCGAATACTTTTCAGCACTGAAAAAGATTGGTGTCGATAAACTCCGCATTAAGCTAGATAGTTGGTATAACACACCGGCTTGATTTCTTTAGTAGTGAGCCAGAAATGGTTCATTACACCCTCATACCTTCTAATTCACTGAATTTTAGATAAAAAAATGCTCCAGTCAAATACTTGACTGGAGCAGCTAATATTCAGCTAAATCCGATTACGTGAAGTAAAAGGTCTGAAAGATAGAACATCTTACCTCTGTACCCTACGCCTATTAATGTACTTTATTTTTCGCTCGAAAAAAAGCCTTTTTGTAATTTTTTTTCAAAGCTGTCTACGATTCAGCATGATAATACGAATGAAATAAGACAAAAAACGGATTTTAATTACATATTTATGAGATATATGTCGCATAAAAATGTTAATCATATCCTCAAATTTCATCATGAAATAATTGATTTATTACAGAATTATATTAAATTTCTAGTTAATAATTTCAAATGCATAATTATCTGTTATGTATTCGCTTAAACATAAAAAAACCCCCAATAACGTATTGGAGGTTTTGTAGATTCAATATTGTTAAAAATTAATGGGCTTCATCCCAGTTATCGCCTATCCCCACATCCACTTTTAATGGTACATCCAATTTCATGCTTTGTTCCATTAACAATTGGACCTGAGCTTGGACACGCTCTAACTCAGATTCTTTCACTTCAAAAACCAATTCATCATGAACTTGCATTAGCATATCTGCATGTGGCTTTTCGGTTTGCAACCAATTATCAACAGCAATCATGGCTTTTTTAATGATATCCGCTGCAGTTCCTTGCATTGGTGCGTTGATCGCTTCGCGTTCCGCGGCTTTACGGCGCATCCCATTACTGGACTTAATATCTGCCAGATATAAACGGCGACCTTCGAGGGTCTCTACATAACCTTGCTCAGACGCCTGCAAGCGTGTGTTTTCCATATAACGTAATACACCAGGGTAACGTTCAAAGTAAAGATCCATATAGCGCTGCGCCTCACCACGAGGGATCCCTAATTGACGCGCTAAACCAAACGCACTCATGCCATAGATAAGCCCGAAGTTAATCGCTTTGGCACTACGGCGTTGGTCACTAGTGACTTGTTCCAGTGGTACACCAAAGACTTCAGCGGCTGTTGCTTTATGGATATCTTTCCCTTCCGCAAACGCAGTTAATAGGCCTTTATCTTGGGATAAATGCGCCATAATACGCAATTCAATTTGCGAGTAATCCGCCGCCATCACTTTATAGCCATCACGAGCAATAAAGGCTTGGCGGATCCGGCGCCCCTCTTCAGTTCTAACAGGGATATTTTGTAAGTTAGGATCTCGAGAAGACAAACGCCCTGTTGCTGTGACGGCTTGGTGGTAAGAAGTATGAACGCGCTGAGTACGCGGGTTAATCATTAGCGGCAGTTTATCCGTATACGTGGATTTTAATTTGGCTAAACTACGGTGCTCGAGCAACAATTTTGGCAATGCATGATTCAGCGCCAATTCCTCAAGCACTTCTTCATTAGTCGACGCTGCCCCACTTGGTGTTTTCTTTATCACCGGCAATTGCAATTTTTCGAATAAGATAGTTTGCAATTGTTTTGGCGAAGCGAGGTTAAACTCTTCCCCTGCAAGCTCGAAAGCCTCTTTTTCCAGCTCAGCTAAACGAGCGGTAATCACCTTTGACTGCGCTGCAAGTACGTTTGCGTCAATTAAAACACCTTTGCGTTCCATGCGGACTAACACAGGCACAAGTGGCATTTCAATATTTTGGAAAATATGATTAAGCTTAGGTTCAGCTTCTAATTGTGGGTATAACGCTTGGTGCAGTAATAACGTGACATCCGCATCTTCCGCGGCATAATTAGCTGCTTCTTCTAAGGCGATTTGATTAAATGTCAGCTGTTTTTTGCCTTTACCCGCGATTTCTTCAAAGCTCACAGTTTTGTGGTTCAAATGGCGATCGGCCAAGCTGTCCATATCATGGCGCCCCATTCCCGCAACACTATTTAACACATACGATTCCAGCATGGTGTCATAGCCAATACCTTTTAATTCAATGCCGTAGTTTTCAAGAACTTCTGCATCATATTTCAAGTTCTGGCCAATTTTGAGAATTTTTTCACTCTCAAGCAAAGGTTTCATAACTTCCAAAACCTCTTCCAGAGGGAGTTGTACTGGCGCATCAAGGTAATCGTGACCTAATGGCAAATAAGCGGCATGCCCTGGCTCAATTGCAAATGACATGCCCACTAAACGGGCTTCTTGGGTATCTAAGCTATCGGTTTCAGTATCAAAAGCAAATAACGATGCCTTGCTCAGTTTTTCAACCCAGCGCTCTAAATCCGCTTTTTCTAAAATCGTTTGGTAATTTTCAGCACTCAATGTTGGTGCTGTTGGGATTGATGGCTTGGCAGCTGACGTTGCTGGCGTTGGGCTCACTTTTGTACTTGTGCCTTTCCCCTCCATCCAAGTCCCATTTTCAACATCCGTTAACCAACGTTTAAATTCATAACGGCTGAATAATTGATGTAGTTTATCCACATCTGGCTGAACAACTTGTAATTCTTCACAGGTTTTTTCCAGCTCAACATCCGTTTTAATTGTCGCTAATTGATATGATAAAAAAGCAACATCACGGTTTTCAGCCATTTTAGGGGCTAAGGTTTTAGAGCCTCTAAAACCTAATGGAGCGATAGCTTCAAGGTCATTATAAATTGCTTCTAAGCTACCAATGCCTTGCAGTAAGGCTAGTGCTGTTTTTTCACCAACACCAGGCACGCCAGGAATGTTATCTGACGAATCCCCCATTAAGGCTAAAAAGTCGATAATAAGCTCAGGAGGCACACCGTATTTTTCTTTGACTTCATCAGGCCCTAGAATAGTATTATTCATGGTATTGATGAGCGTAATATTAGGCTCAACTAATTGCGCCATATCTTTATCGCCCGTACTGATTAACACTGGCATACCTTTTCGGCTTGCTTCACAAGCTAATGTCCCGATGACGTCATCGGCTTCCACCCCTGAAACAACAAGTAAAGGTAACCCCATCGCTTCCACCATTTCATGCAATGGAGCAATTTGAGCGCGCAAGTCATCAGGCATAGGTGGGCGATGAGACTTATAGCTTTCGAACAATTCATCACGAAATGTTTTTCCCTTCGCATCAAAGACAACTGCTACATGGCTAGGTTTATACTGCATAATTAAACTGCGTAGCATATTAAGCACGCCATACATTGCCCCTGTAGGCTCACCAGCACTATTGGTCAGTGGAGGGAATGCATGATAAGCACGGTATAGGTAAGAGGAACCATCAACCAAAATAAGGGGGTTTTCTGCAATCTGAGCCATAATCTGTCATCATCTTTTAGTCAGGAACGAATACTAATAGGATGCCATAATGTCGCCTCAGATACATCCCAAGTTTTATATTCCGCTTAATCGCATTGTTAAAAGCACATCAAATCATTCACGATTTCAAATACATTATTTATTACGATTAGTTAAAATTATTATTTACAATTAAATTAATCACACCAATGTACTAAATACCTGATTAACATCCTGTGGATAACCTTGTGTGTAAATTTGTGTTACTCAGTAAATTCAATAAGTAATATGAAGATTAACAGTATAAACAGGAAAGTAAAATCAAAGAGTTAGCACAAGATTGAGTAGATTTAATACACCAGAGAGAACGTCTTAGAATTGTGGATATTGATAGGAGAAAAAAGACGATGGTAAATTTACCACCGTCTATTTACGATTATTTTTTACTGACTAAGAAGTTCACAACGTTAGAGAACTCTTTGCCGTAATCAGCGGCATTATCAACTGAGATACCGTTATTACGAACTTGGTATTTACCATCAACAAATAATGCAGGAACACCACGCAATTTTAAGTCTTGCGCTGCATTTTGCTGTTTCGCAACGATAGATTTTACAACGAAGCTATTTAAAGCTGCATCATACTCATCACCAGAAATACCCGCTTTGATAAAGGCATTACGAATATCTGCTTTGCTGTTGATAGTTTGCGTTTTTTGGATACCTTCAAACAGAATAGGCGTCACTTTGTCTTCTGCTTTCAGGACAATCGCAACGGCCCAAGCTTGGGTTAAATCAGCACCTAAAGGACCAAGAAAATCAACGTGATAACGTTCCATTTTCACGCCTTCTGGCAAGTTTTTCTCTACGGTTTGAGGCACTTTATACACACTCTCAAATTGATAGCAGTGTGGGCAATAAAATGAGAAGAACTCCAGAACTTGCGGTAAATTTGGTACAGCTTTAACATCAGTATACTCTTTACCTTCCGTGTAGTTTGCCGCTGCAGCACTAAAAGACATGGCAATACCAAGCAAAGCCAACATAATTTTTTTCATAGACTACATTCTCCAAAAACAAAAACTTAAAAGTTAAAACTGAGGGGTTAACTGCAAAGGGGCGTCTTGCAACCGTTCAATCTGTTGATTAAATTCGAGCGATTGTTTTTGCCAAAAATCATCAGCTTGTAGCCAAGAAAATGCTCGAGGAAATGCAGGGTCTTGCCAACGGCGGATAATCCACCCGAGATAATGTACCATGCGCATTGCTCTAAGAGGTTCAATAAGCTTCAGCTGTTTTACATCAAAATCACAAAACTCATTATACGTTTCTAATAACGTATCCAATTGAATGACTTGTTCTTGGCGAGAGCCATTAAGTAGCATCCAAAGGTCTTGGATTGCAGGCCCGTTTCGGGCGTCATCAAAATCCACCAGCCAAGCTTCATCGCGCCATAGAATATTGCCTGGGTGGCAATCACCTTGTAGACGAATAGATGAAATTGAGCTAGGCCACTGCAATTTTACTTGTGCAATCAATGCATCTAAAGACGTTATAAATTGGGACTTATAACGTTCTGCAATTAAAGGGCTCGATGCTATCACTTGTCGAGGTTGTGCCAAATATTCATCAAGGCCTATTGTCGGACGAAATGCAAAATTTTTACGCTGACCAATTTGGTGTATACGCCCTAATAAGTGGCCGACACTTTCTAATTGAAACAAGTTATCTGTTTCATATTGTCTGCCACCGACACTCGGAAAAATTGCAAATATAAACCCACCAAATTCCAATACCGTTTGCCCTGCAAATTCAAGAGGTGCAGCTACAGATAACCCTTCATCTCGTAGCTCTAAAGTGAAATCATGTTCTTCTTGAATTTGCGAACGATTCCAACGCTCGGGACGATAAAATTTAACCACAAAGCGTTGCCGATTTTCGTCTTGGAACTGATAAACTCGATTTTCGTAGCTATTTAATTCAAGCAGCCCAGATTCGGGATAAACCCCAACTTCCATTAAGGCGTCTAAAATTAAGTCGGGGGAAATTCCACTAAAATGGAAATTCGAATGTTCTATTTGATCCATCACGTTTTAATCTTTAATAATGCCACGGGCACGCAAAATAGCGGTTTTAAAGTCATCTTCATAATCTTTTTTTAAACCAGGGATCGCTTCATTGCTGTCCGAGCCACGCATTTTTAAATGATAAATCAGCACATCATCTGTTAACTCAGATAAACTGCCTTTAAAACCCGCTTCGTCAGCCAGTTTTTGCAATAATTCTACTAAGTTTAAATCTGAATTATCTTTCCAGACAGGGTGCAGAAGCTCAATAACTTCATTTAAGCGATGGCATTTCATGTTTATTCCTTTATCACGAATATTCGATACAAGTTACCAATAATCATACAAGAGAAAAAGCGAACTGTTGTCAATCTACGTAAAGTTTAACTGCAATACGCGGGAATATTCATTGATTTTATAGCAAAATAGAATAAATTTTAGTAATTACTATACTCGAAAGTGTTTTCTACGAATGTTGAAACATTTTCTTGAAGATATTCAAGGATATTGAACATGTCATTTCGTCAGTCAATAACCGGTGTCATACTTGCAGGCGGCCGAGGAAGCAGGATGGGTGGGCAAGATAAAGGCTTAGTTCCTTTACTCAGTAAACCACTCTACCAGTATATTTTAGCGCGTTTAAGCCCCCAAGTGGGCCAAGTCATCATCAATGCAAACCGCAATCAAGAGCGTTATCGAGAAAGCCAGTTGACCGTTATTTCTGATTTAAATAGTGATTTTTCTGGTCCACTCGCTGGAATGCAAGCTGCACTACACTATGCTAAGACAGAGTGGTTGCTATTTGTACCTTGTGACGTTCCTGATTTTCCACTTAATTTAGCTAAAAAAATGTTTAGTGAGAAAGGCACTCACCTTGCCTGCTATGCACAAGATAATGAGCGAGAACATCCAACATTCGCTTTACTACACAACTCGCTTAAAACTCGCCTTGATGATTACCTTGCAAGAGGCGATCGCAAACTGATGCTATTTATGCGTGAAATCGACGCAAAAGGTATCATTTTCACGTCAGAGTCTGACACGTTTATTAATTTAAATACTCCGGAAGATAGCCGTCTATGGGAGCGGCAACGAAAATAGCCATGAATCAGAATACTCTACCTCTACTTGGCATTACCGCTTATAGCGGCACTGGCAAAACAACATTATTAAAAAAAGTGATCCCGTTACTTCGCAAACGTAATGTTCGCGTTGGTTTAATTAAACATACCCACCATGATATGGAAGTGGATAAACCGGGCAAAGACAGCTTTGAATTACGTAAGGCAGGTGCAGACCAAACGCTCGTTGCTAGTGAAAAACGTTGGGCGTTAATGACCGAAACCCCCGACGCTAATGAAATGGATCTACGCTATTTAGCCAGCCGTTTCGATCCAGCTTCGTTGGACTTGATCCTCGTTGAAGGGTTTAAACATGAGCCAATCGATAAAATCGCATTATTTCGTGCTGAAGTTGGCAAACCCCTCAATGGGTTAATCGATAACTATGTCGTTGCCATTGCCAGTAATGAAATCATTGAGACTCATGTGCCACAATTAGATATCAATAACCCTGAGCAAATCGCTGATTACATTGTGTCTTGGTGGCAAAAAACAATCAAATAGGCACTATACTGCCATTCGTCATGTACAAAAGAGATTGGCTGAATTGAGCGTGTTAGTTCACATTTTCATACTTTGCTGTTTGAATAACCCAAAAAGTTTAATTACAGTACATGAAAATTAAGTTATTGGATTGTTACTGCACTTATCACGCAGGCAAAACCTGATTAGTCAATGAATTGTCATTGCGCTATCAGGTTTTTTTCGTTTTAGGGGAAACAAAATGCAGATCGCAAAAATTTTAAACAACAATGTGGTCGTTGCCCTAAATGAACAGCAGCAAGAAATTGTCGTTATGGGACGTGGGCTCGCCTTTCAAATGAAAGTTAATGACTTTGTCGATACTAAAAAAATAGAAAAAGTCTTTGAGTTACGTAGCCATGAATTAACAAGTCGGCTAAGTGAACTGTTGAGCCAAATACCAATTTCTGTCATGAAAGTCTGTGACAAGATAATTGAAAATGCGAAAAGTAAACTTGGCAATCTGCATGAAAGCTTATATATCGTTTTAACGGATCACTGCAATTATGCGATTGAAAGGCAGCAAAAAGGCCTAGCTATCACTAATACCATGTTATGGGAAATTCAACGGCTTTACCCAAAAGAGTACCAGTTGGGGTTAGAGTCATTGGCATTGATTAAACAAGATTTAGAGATTGAGTTACCCATCGATGAAGCTGGGTTTATCGCGTTACATTTCGTCAATGCACAGTTGACGGGTGAGATGCCAATTGTCATGGAAACGATGGCAATCATGAATGAAATCATGAACATCGTAAAATATTACCTTCAAATTGAATATCATGAAGACACGCTAAGTTACCAGCGATTTGTAACTCATTTGAAGTTTTTCACCCATCGAATGATGAGTAATGAGCCAGTTCCTAATGACGATATTGCGATGCATATTGTCATCAAAGAAAATTATTCAACTTCTTGGAAATGTGCTGAAAAAGTCAGTACTTTTTTAGCTAAGAAATACCAACGCGACTTAACAGATGAAGAACGAATGTATTTAACAATTCATATAGAGCGAATTAGGAAAGAAAAATCGTCACATAAGTGACGCGAAGTAAGCCGAAAAACTATTTATTGATACAAACTGATAAAAACCGATGGATTGCTACTGCCCGTTGGCAGGCAAAACCTGATTTTCACTACTAGCCTTATTCGTGCTGGTGGTGAGTCAGGTTTTTTTTTGCTTATTTATCAATAGTAACGTGGCTTCTATTGTTCAGGTAATAAAGGAAATCAATATGAAATATCAAGCTTTGGCGGAGCAAATTATCGAAAACGTTGGAGGAAAAGATAACGTTGTCGATTTAATACATTGCGCGACACGCCTACGCTTTAAACTGAAAGAAAGTAAAAAAGCCAATGCAGAGCAATTAAAACAAAGTCCAGAGGTTATTACCGTAGTTGAAAGCGGCGGTCAATTTCAAGTCGTCATCGGTAACCACGTTAACGAGGTTTTTAACGCAGTTAATCAGTTAATTGATACAACTTCAAACTCAATAAATCAGCCCCAAAAAGCGGAAAAAAAAGTGGTAAAACAAGATAAAGAAAGCCTACTAGGCTACTTTATTGATATTGTCTCCAGCATCTTTACGCCTATTTTAGGCATCATGGCCGCTTCAGGTATTTTAAAAGGGTTACTTTCATTAGCAGACGCATTAGGTTGGCTATCCACAAGCAGTGGCACTTATCAAATCTGGTTTGCAGCAAGTGACTCTTTATTCTATTTTTTCCCACTGGTACTCGGCTACACCGCAGGGAAAAAATTTGGTGGAAGCCCATTTGTTACCATGACGATTGGTGGTGCACTCATTCACCCAATGATGATTACCGCTTTTCAGCAAAGTCTCGTTGCGGGTTCCACACCTGAATATTTTTTGGGGATCCCTGTCACCTTTATTAACTATGCAGCATCTGTCATTCCGATTATTTTTGCCTCTTGGTTAAGCTGCCTGCTTGAAAAGCGACTAAACCAAATTTTACCTTCTGCAATGAAGAATTTTATTGCACCTTTTCTGTGCTTACTCATTATTGTTCCACTCACCTTCCTTGTTATTGGGCCTTTAGCAACATGGATAAGCATGTTAATTGCGGAGAGTTTCCAAACTATTTATAACTTTGCCCCAGTTATCGCAGGTGCTTTCATGGGAGCCGTTTGGCAAATATGCGTTATTTTCGGCTTACATTGGGGAATTGTCCCTATTGCTATTAATAATTTAAGTGCCCTAGGGCACGATGCGCTATTCCCTTTATTACTTCCTGCTGTAGCTGGGCAAATTGGCGCCACTTTAGGTGTTCTATTAGCAACAAAAAATGCAAAAATGAAAATTATGGCAGGCTCTTCCGTCACAGCTGGCTTATTTGGTATCACTGAGCCTGCTGTCTACGGTGTGACTCTTCCTCTGCGCCGACCTTTTATTTTTGGCTGTATTGGTGGTGGTATTGGTGGCGCAATTGTTGGCTATAGCCAAACTCTGACATTCTCATTTGGGTTGATTAATATTTTCACTTTTGCACAAATCATCCCAGAACATGGTGTTGATAATACTGTTTGGGGAGCCATTATTGGTACAACGCTCTCTTTCTTATTTGCCGCTATTGCAACCCGTTTCTTTGGTATTAAAAAGGAAGCGATATCCCCTGAAATATCGGTTAAAACTGAAATTACTTCGACCCCCAATGACGTTCTTGCCCCATTGAGCGGTGCTGCTATCTCATTAAAAGATACTCCAGATGAAACTTTTGCAAGTGGCTTACTTGGACAAGGCGCGGCCATTATTCCAAATACTGGAGAAGTATATGCGCCATTCGATGGTGAAGTGAGCTCATTATTTAAAACTGGCCATGCATTAGGGCTGTTGAGTCAAAGCGGTATTGAACTGCTCATCCATGTGGGGATCGATACTGTGAAATTAGATGGGCTTCATTTTTCACCTCAAATTAAACAAGGTGACGTTTTCAAAACAGGTGATTTATTACTGACATTTGACCGAGAAAAAATTCTCGAGGCTGGGTATGACTTAACAACCCCTGTCATTATTAGCAACAGTGATGATTATACGTCAATCGAGTTCGTTGAGCTTAATAAATCAATTCAAAGCTGTCAGAAATTTATCACCGTTAACCACAAATAAGGAGCTAAGCATGATTAAATTTCCAAATTCATTTTTATGGGGTGGCGCAATCGCAGCCAATCAAGCTGAAGGTGCTTATTTAACTGCGGGTAAAGGGCTCAGCACATCCGATGTTCAACCTCATGGCATATTTGGTTCATTAATTGAAAGAACACAAAATGAGAGTTTTATTAAAGATATTGCCATCGATTTTTATCACCAATATAAAACCGATATCGCACTTTTCGCTGAAATGGGTTTCACCTGCTTACGAACCTCGATTGCATGGAGCCGTATATTTCCACTTGGTGACGAATTAACGGCCAATGAAGAAGGCCTCGCTTTTTATGATAATTTATTTGATGAAATGGCGAAATATAACATTCAACCTGTTATTACCTTATCCCATTATGAAATGCCCTATCACTTAGTGACACAATATGGTGGTTGGGGAAATCGTAAAACAATTGAGTTTTTCGAACGTTATGCACGCACCGTCTTTGAACGTTATAAAAATAAGGTCAAACTATGGCTGACGTTCAATGAGATTAATATGTCACTACATGCACCAATGACTGGTGTAGGCCTACCTGAAAATAGTTCTCCTTCAGAGGTTTACCAAGCGATTCACCACCAACTTGTCGCCAGTGCAAGGGTCACTAAAGCCTGCCATAGCATTATCCCTGATGCTAAAATCGGTAACATGTTATTAGGAGGTCTCGTTTATCCATTAACTTGTAAGCCTGATGATGTGTGGGAAACCATGATAGAGAATCGCAAATGGCTGTTTTTTGGTGATGTACAATGCAGAGGCCAATACCCAGGTTATATGCTGCGTTATTTTAGAGATAACCAAATTAATATTACAATAACAGAAGAAGATAAACGTGACTTACAAAATACCGTGGACTTTATCTCATTCAGTTATTATATGACTGGTTGTATTACCGCAGATAAAGATGAATATGAGAAAAAACGCGGAAATATCCTTAGTATGGTGCCAAACCCTCATTTAGAAAGTTCAGAATGGGGATGGCAAATAGATCCAAAAGGAATTAGAACACTATTAAATTTATTATGGGATAGATACCAAAAACCTTTATTCATTGTCGAAAATGGTCTAGGTGCAGTAGATGAAATAACCTCTGATGGCCATATTAATGATGACTATCGTATTCAATATATTAATGACCATTTAGTTCAAATCCATGAAGCTATTGAAGATGGTGTTAATATTATGGGTTATACCAGTTGGGGGCCTATCGATATTGTCAGTGCATCCAATGCAGAGATGTCAAAACGTTATGGATTTATCTATGTTGACCGTGATAACCAAGGTAACGGCTCTCTCGAAAGAAAACGTAAAAAAAGTTTCTATTGGTACCAAGGTATTATCAAGAGCCAAGGAGAATTATTAAATCAATAGAATAAATATCCAAATATAATAATACTTTCTCGGGGTAATTTATTTATCTCGAGAGCCCTTATATTAAAAATAAAGCCGCATGAGCCCATTTTCTATTATTGGGTTAAAGCAAACTATTGCTAATAGGTTATATCGGACATGAATAAAAAATTATTATTCTCTTTGTTATTTTTAACATTGCCTGCTATTGCTAATGAACAACAATGGAATGGAACTGTTTTAGGCTTTGAACCCGCATCTAAAGGAATATTCGGTGATATGTTGGGCATACGTCCTATATTATCCGACCACGGTTTTTCATTTCACAGTAATTATTTGAGCCAAATCGCCTATAATGCAAGGGGCGGTTATAATAATGATAAACATACTGCTTATATAGACCAATTTGCTTTCACATTCACACAAGATCTTGAACGTTGGACAGGTATTCCCGATGCTCGTATCGAAGGAAATATTGTCAATCGTAACCATGAAGACAATCTAACAATTAAGCGCCTGCAAGACCCTCGAGTACCTAATAACGACCTTGCACAAGAAAGCTATGGGGGCGGCTCCGTAACGCGGTTAGGTTGGCTTACTTTTGCTCGCAGTTTTGATGATCGCCGACTAACTTGGCGTATTGGGATGATGAATAAAGTACAAGAGTTTGACCAAATTATCCCTTGTGATTTTCAACTACTTAGCCAATGTGGTGGAAAATCAGCCAACGCCCTGACATGGAGCAATTGGAATATTCATACTTGGGGAACGACCGTTAGCTATAAAATCACCCCTGAGATTACCATCAAAACAGGAATTATGGAGCAGAATCCTCAAGCGACGGATAGAAGCCATGCGTGGAGTTGGTCAACCGAAGGCAGTAAAGGTATTTTATTACCCTTAGAAGTTGAAAATCGCACTTTCGTCAATGGGTTGCCTGGTGCCTATAACTTAGGATTATTATATACCAATGCCAAACAGTATGATCTGTATAAAGATAAAAGCTATAACAACACATGGTTTGTCTATGGTGGAATGAACCAACAATTAACTCGCTATCAAGATGATGAAAATCGAGGTTTAAGTTTATCTGTCAGTGGCAGTTATCATGATGAGCGCAGTAATTTCATGAATTATGTTGTTTCAAGTTCCCTTCGCTACCGCGGGGCATTTGATGCAAGGCCTGAAGACTGGATTGGTCTCGGTATCTCGTATATTGAGCTCAGCGACCACTTTGCGAAAAACCAAAAAATACAAAATGAACAGCTCGGGATCACCAATTATAATGACCCGTTATATCACCCTATTACTTCAAACGCGTTAAATGCAGAACTCTATTATCGTTTTAAACCTGTTTATTGGCTGGAACTCCAACCAAGTGTGCAATATTGGCATCAACCAGGCGGTGTCCAGAAAACATCGGATGCATGGGTTTTGGGATTAAAAACGGTTTTAACGTTTTAAATAATATTACTGTGTATTTATCGGTATTGATAAAGGGAATTTTCCATTCCCTTTATCGCCAATTAACATATTAATTAGCATTCAGCTCATTGTTTTTTTACTATAGCTAAATTATCTTTGCTGTTTTTCTCACTCAATAACATTAAGCAGACAACTTCATGACCCGCACTCAGCGCCTACTCACGTTATTACAGATACTCAAAGAGAATCGCTATCCTATTACCGCTGAAGCACTTTCATCACAACTGCAAGTCAGCGTGCGTTCTATCTATCGAGATATTGAATCCCTACGAGACCAAGGTGCTGAAATTGTCGGGGAAGCCGGTATTGGCTACCAATTAAAAACGGGTCTATTACTACCGCCTTTAGCTTTCGATGAAAATGAACTTGAAGCCTTAATATTAGGTTTACGTTGGGTAAAAAGTAATGCAGATAGTGAACTAAAAAACTCCGCAATACGGGCGATAAGTAAGATTAACTCCGTGGTGGCAGGTCATTCACAGAAAATTCTAAATCAAAATACCTTATTTGCTCCTACCACACATTTCTATGAAATTAACGATATCATCGTTAAAGACTTACGTTTAAGTTTACGAGAAGAATGCAAAGCCAAAATGACTTATCTTGATGGACAAAACCAGCCTAGTGAACGAATTATTTGGCCAATTGCAATTGGTTATATGAAAGATTCACAAGTACTGGCTGCTTGGTGTGAATTACGGAAAAGTTATCGCCATTTTCGTTTAGACCGCATTCAATCTTATTGTGCTCTTACTGACAAACTCCCTTATCCAAAAAACTACCTGCTAGAACGCTGGCAAAAAGAAGTATTGTGCGTCTCTCCTGACAATTTCTGACACTCAACTCCCTTATAGTAAGTGCTCAACTTCATATAAGGAAATCACCATGAGCGAACTGGTTCTTTTTACTAATTCAATGTCACGTGGCAACACGGTCGACCTACTATTAAAAATTTTAGATGTTCCTTACAAGCGTATTGAATTAGATTATGGTGCAGATATGCATACGGCTGAATATCTTGCAATTAATCCGATGGCGAAAGTTCCCGCACTTGTTGATGGTGATGCGATTGTGACGGAAACGGCGGCGATTTGTCTCTATTTAGCCGATAAATTTATTGAAAAAGGCTTAGCGCCTGCATTGAATGACCCTAAACGTGCAGATTATTATCGCTGGTTCCTATTTACTGCAGGGCCCATTGAATCCGCATTCACTATCAATAACTTAGGTATTCAATTAGATGAAGAGCAGCAAAAATCTTCTGGTTTTGGTTCTGTCGAACGCACCATGGCTTGCTTAGAAATCGGCTTAAATAACGCTAAACCGTTTATTTGTGGTGAGCAATTTACCGCAGTGGATGTGTATGTCGGGGCGTTTGTCATGTTTTTAGTCAAATACCAAATCATGGAAACGACTCCTGCGATGAAAAAATACCTTGATAGCTTAGCAGTCATTCCTGCGATTGCAGAGCTGTTGGCAAAATAATACAAAAAAAGCTAAGTTCAGATGAACTTAGCTTTTAATTTTAGATAACCAATGCTTAACGCATTGTCACAAATTCTTCTGCCGCTGTTGGGTGAATAGCCACCGTATTATCAAAGTCTTTTTTGGTTGCACCCATTTTTAATGCAACCGCAAAACCTTGTAGGATTTCATCCATTCCGAAACCAATACCATGGATGCCAACGATTTTTTCATCTTCACCAACACAAACTAATTTCATACGGCAAGGTTGACGGTGTGAAGTGACGGCGGTATACATTGCAGTGAAAGATGATTTATAACATTTCACTTTATCAGCACCATATTTTTCAATCGCTTCAGGTTCAGTTAAACCAACAGTGCCAATTGGTGGGTGCGAGAATACCACCGTTGGGATATTACTGTAATCTAAGTGTTCATCCGGTTTATTATTAAATAAACGTTCAGATAAACGACGACCAGCCGCAACCGCTACAGGAGTTAACTCAACCGCGCCAGTGTTATCACCAACCGCATAAACACCCGGCACATTGGTGTTCTGGTATTTATCAACCTTGATATAGCCTTTTTCATTCAGTGCGACGCCTGTTGCTTCAATATTCAGGTTATCTGTCATTGGTTCACGACCAATAGCCCAAATTAATGCATCGACCGTTTGTTCTTGGCCATTTTCCAGTTTTAATGTTAGTGAGCCATCTGCATTTTTCACGACTTCTTTTGGAATTGATTCCGTATGCAGTTTAGGGCCTTCGGTATTCATGACTTCCACTAATGTTTCGACAATCAGCGGGTCAAATGAGCGCAGCGGGGCGTGTTTGCGCACAAATAAATGCGCCTCTGCACCTAAACCATTTAATACACCGGCGAGTTCAACGGCAATATAACCGGCACCCACAACCGCAACACGTTTTGGTAATGCTTCAAGTTCAAAGAAACCGTCAGAAGTCATACCATATTCTGCACCTGGGATAGCAGGGATCACTGGGCGGCCACCCGTCGCAATCAAAATATGGTCTGCGGTGTAGGTTTCACCATTTACTTCAACAGTGTGTGCATCAATAAAACGCGCAAAACCATTGATGACATCAACTTTATTATTACCTAAGACACGGTCATAAGACTGGTGAATGCGGTCAATATAAGCAGTACGACTATCAATAAGTGTTTTCCAATCAAAACGATTAATTGTCGCATCAAAACCATAATCAGGACCATAATTGCGAATAGCTTCTGAGATTTGTGCTGCATGCCACATCACCTTTTTCGGTACGCAGCCCACGTTAACACAAGTCCCACCTAATGCTTTCGCCTCAATTAAGGCACATTTTTGCCCATACATTGCTGCACGGTTCATCGACGCAATACCACCGCTTCCGCCACCAATTGCGATATAGTCGTAATGTTTGCTCATAATTTGGTTATTCCCATTGATTGAATGATTTATGAATGCATTTTCTCGCATCATGCTATTGATTGTCATGGCATAAATAGCGCTTTACGATAGATAACACCTGTTAATTTAATCGGTATTACCTATCAAAAATACAGTTTACTCTGGAACAATCCACTCAACTAACGTATGTCCAGTCCCTTCAGGGACGAGTGTTTTGTGTAACCACGGCAGCACATTCTTCATTTGCTGCTCAAGTTTCCAAGGTGGGTTGATAACAATCATACCGGATGCCGTCATTCCACGTTGATCGCTATCAGGACGTACCGCCAATTCAATTTGTAGTATTTTTCGAATGCCTGTTGCTTCTAATTGATTGACCATACGCTTAATTTGTTGACGCAATACAACAGGATACCAAATTGCATATGTTCCTGTTGCAAAGCGTTTATAGCCTTCCACCACCCCTTTCACGACCGCTTCATAATCCGTCTTCATCTCATAAGGTGGGTCCATTAGCGCAAAGCCACGTCGACTCTGTGGGGGTAATTTAGATTTCAGTTGTTGATAACCATCTTCTCTGAAAACCTGCGCGCGGTTATCCCGTGAAAATTCCGTACGTAATAATGGATAATCGCTCGAATGTAATTCAGTTAATACCAGCTTATCGTGTTCACGTAATAAATATTTTGCCAATAATGGTGAACCTGGATAATAGCGTAAACGCCCATTATCATTCAGCTGGCGCACAATATTCATATACGGCAATAATTCCTCAGGTAAATCCGGTTGCTCCCAAATACGCGCAATCCCTTCAAGATATTCACCTGTTTTTTCCGCATGTTCCCCCGTTAATTGATAACGGCCCGCACCTGAGTGCGTATCTATATACAGAAATGGTTTTTCTTTCTCTTTCAGAGATTCAATGATCAAACTCTGTACCGTGTGTTTTAGCACATCGGCATGGTTGCCTGCGTGAAAGCTGTGACGATAACTTAACATGTAACGTTTATTTCCTGAGGAAATTCAATATTAGCCACTAAGATGACTATTATTAAATAGGTTCTTTAAAGATAGCCTTTTTGAACAAAAAATAGACCGGATTTATTCTTCCGCCTCATTATAGCTAAATTTAGCAACAAATGTCATAACCATAGTCATGCTAAAATTCACATGACCAGAATGAAAGAAAACGCTATCCTAAACACAAATTTAAAAATAAACAGAGGTAAATTATGAATAAGTTACTTATCACCACCAGCGCTTGTGTTTTATTTTTTGCTAGCTCATCGGCAATGGCAGCAAAAACACAAAACGGCTGCGAAATAAAAAAACAACGCATCGAAGAACAAATCAATTACGCTAAGCAACATGGAAATCAGCATCGAGTAAGAGGCTTAGAAGAAGCATTAGATAATGTGAATCGTTATTGTACGCCGGAATCTTTATACCGTGATAGCCAAAAAGAGGTAGCAGAGAAAACAGAAAAAGTGCAAGAACGTGAAGCTGAATTACAAGAAGAAAAACTAGAGGGCAATGACCGTAGCAAAATTGAAAAGCGCGAGAGAAAATTAGCAGAAGCACAAGCTGAATTAAAAGAGGCCCAAGCTGAGCTGAAAGTTTATAAAGATGCGCTTTAGCCTATCGCCCCTTTTCCTCTGATTAATTAATTAGTTACTTTAACTTTAAACAAACATCCCAATGACTATTTATCTCATAACACAGTCATTGGGATGAATTTATTGGCCAATTTAAGCTATAGTATTGTGCATATCATTCATTTATAGGCATTAAATAGGTCGAAAAGTCAGACAATTTTAGTTGCGGGAAAAGGGGATTAAATGTCGAATACGCAGGAAGAAGAACAAAAAGATACCAATAAACTGAAAGCGACACTGAATAAAAGTATTGATGGCAGTAAAAAAGCATTGACCTTCTCAATGCGAGTTGTGAACTTTATTTGTGCGATTCCTTTTATTGCTCATATCATTCGTACTGCACAACGTTTTAACGACCGAATGGGAAACCAGTTTGGGGCTGCAATTACCTATTTTTCCTTTCTCTCTTTAATTCCTGTTTTAATGTTTTCATTCGCCGCTGCCGGTTTTGTATTAGCCAGCAATCCTGAATTACTTGAAAAATTAGTTCGTGGAATTTCTGCAAATATTACTGACCCTACGCTCGCAAATACATTAGAAAGAACAATCGATACGGCAATACGTCAACGTACGACAGTTGGATTAACCGGGTTAGCTTTAGCCGTATACTCCGGAGTTAATTGGGTTAATAACTTACGCTTGGCTATTTTGGCTCAATCACGTTCTGTATGGGAACGTAATGAAGATGAACATGAAAATATTATTTTCCGCTACATTCGCGACTTCTTTGCTTTAATTGGTCTACTTATTGCCTTAATTGTGACAATTACCCTGACTTCTGTTGCTGGCTCTGCACAGGCGACGATTGTCAGTACGCTTGGGCTAGACGGTATAGAATGGCTAAAACCTGCTTGGACACTGATTGGTTTAACCATATCCATTACAGCCAACTTCCTATTATTTTTATGGATTTTTTGGATCCTACCGCGCATGCAACATCGCCGCAGATCACTATTTAAAGGAACATTGCTGGCGGCCATTGGGTTTGAAATCATAAAATCCATTATGACTTGGATTTTGCCTAACCTTGCTTCATCGCCTTCTGGAGCCGCATTTGGTTCAGTCCTTGGGCTAATGGCCTTCTTCTACTTCTTTGCGCGTTTAACTTTATTTTGTGCAGCTTGGATAGCCACTGATGAGCCAAAAGGTTCATTGGATAACGAAATGGTTGAATAGCAGCTTATTGAGGGCGGTGATGTAACCCGCCCTACCACGCTTAAAACTAGCGTTTCATTTCTTCTGCTAACGTTTTAACCAATAAAGACGCTGGCATCTCGCGAGCTTTCGCCACACTCTGCCCCGCCCAATATGCCGCAAACTCATCGCTACCTGACTTCATTGCCGCCGCATTAAGTTGCTTACCAATATCATAAACTAATGGGTAATCAGGTAATTTACTTGTCTCGTAGCCGTTGCCTACTTGAATAAATTGATTAATAATCCCTCTCGCTGGACGCCCTGAAATTGCAGAAGTGAGTAGAGTGTGATCCCCAGTTTGCTGCTTGATCTTAGCTCGGTATCCTGCATTCGCAGCAGATTCAGGACAAAGCAAAAATGCCGTTCCTAATTGCGCGGCGGCAGCACCGCACTCTAAAGCCATATTGATAGCTTGTCCATCCATCATGCCACCAGCTGCAATCACTGGTAAATCAATATGTTGAGAGATTAACGTCACTAATTCATAAGTGGTGAGTTCTTCATCTAAAGCTTGCAAATCAAACATGCCTCGATGCCCTCCCGCTTCAATACCTTGTGCAACAACGGCGTCAATTCCAACCAATTCAATTTGTTGTGCTTCGTGCAAATTAGTAGCCGTCGCCATGGTATAGATACCGTGTTGCTTGAATTGCTGTATCACCTCGGTGGATGGAATATTAAAATGAAAACTCACTACTGCAGGTTTTGTTTCGAGTAACATCGATAACATTTCTGAGTTATCTAAAAAAGTTTGATAAATTTCACTGAGATAAGTAGGGGGAGTCTCATTAAATTGGGCGAAATAAGGTGCTAAATACTGGATCCATCCCTGCTCATTAGCGGGATAACGTTTAGCCGGTAAATGGCAGAATAAATTGACATTGAATGCTTTACTTGTCAGTGCTTGCGTTTGAGTAATCAATTGGCGAGCTTGTTCCACTGAATTTGCGCCTAAGCCTAGCGAGCCAAGCCCACCAGCCTCTGAGACCGCAGCGGCTAGTGCTGGAGTAGAAACACCCGCCATCGGCGCTTGTATGATGGGATAACGCAAACCTAACCGTTGTAGAAATATATTCGAGTTGTTCATGTTCTTTCCTTTACTTCAATATCCGGGTACATTTTATGTTCTTATATTGAAGATAAACATAGCACCAAATTTATATAAAAAGAAAAAACACTTGCCATCATATGGTCGCCAACTTGTTTCTTTAAGCGCATTTAAAGCGTACATTGAATTGTATAAATATGATTAAGATGGCATGCATCTTCATCTTAATCATTTAATAATGAGATTATTATGCCCCTCCCTATTCAACAGCTCGAAAATTTAACTTGTGGTGTCGTCCTTTACTACCATAATCAAACCAAAAATAGCGTGAATACCTTCTGTGCTAGAGGGGCGGATATTGAAGGTATGCCTCTTACTGTTGATACACCGCTGCGAATTGCCAGTAATACAAAGACATTTACCGCCGCTGCCATTTTACGCCTTACTGAAATGGGAAAACTCAGTATTGATGATGCAATACCTAAATATATTGACCCGCAGTATAATGCACTACTCAGTAGCCAATATAACACTCAAGCTATCACTATCCGCCATTTACTGGAGCACAGTAGTGGTCTACTAGACCATGCAGATGGTGACTACCTCAAAGCCGTTCTTAAACAACCTAATTATGTTTGGAGCCGAACCGAACAAATCGAAATATACATGCGTAAACAGTTTCCAACATTTTCGCCTGCTGAATCCTTTATCTATTCAGATACTGGATATATTTTGCTCGGTGATATTATTGAGAGGATCACGGGTAAATCCCTTGGCCTAGCTGTTAGAGAGCTTTTGCATTTCGACACTATTGGTCTTGAAAGTGCCTATTGGGAATCATTAGAACAACCATCCCAAGACTCAGCCCCAAGAGCACGTCAATATTTAGGGAAATGGGATGGAACTCATATTCACGCCTCCATGGATGCCTATGGTGGCGGTGGCTTAGTTATGTCATCGAAACAAATGGCGATATTTTTAGAAGCACTGTTTGAGGGGAATATTTTTTCATCACCGAATACACTAGAGACGATGCTAAGTATGGGGTCTCACGAAGGTGCAGAACACTATCGATTGGGCATTATGGTGAATGTTGTCAATGGCATCACCTTGTATTCCCATTTGGGTTTTTGGGGGTCTGTCGCCTATTACGCACCTGAAGCAAAAACCAGTGCAGCAGGGTTTGTTGATGACAAAGAATCACGAGAAGCGCTAATTTGTGTGATTGAATCGCTATTAAGCCAACAACATTAAATTAAAAGATAGCCACTGAATCATTCAATAGCTATCTTTCATATTTCTATTTTGCCCACTTATTGTGCGGCTGGCTTTTCTGCAACAGGCTTAACAGGAGCCACTTCTATTGATGCTGGCGCGGCAATTTGCGGCCATAACACCTTGGTAAATTTCTGACGAATTCGTTCTGCATCCATCATTTGCTTATCTTTTGGCTGCGCTAATACAAAAGCAGCTTCTTGAGATAACAACCGACGGGCTTCCATATTTACCTGTTCAAGGCTTTGTGAAGCCAAGAAAGTTTGCCTTAACCGCTGGTACTGTTCAGGGGCGATGTCAACGACCCCATTTTGTTGGGAAATCAGACGTTGGCTAATCAAAACATCGGTACTTGTACGCGCGTAGGCGGCAAATAATTGCGATAACTGCACCTGTTTTTCTTTGAGCATGTCGTCAAATAACTCAGCAGCAATACCATTTTGGTTAATCGATGCAAGTTCACTCGCGACGATATCTGTCACCGCTTCCATTTTTTCAGGCGCTGCCGTCACCGTTAATGTGCAACTGGCTTTTTGATATTGCACGCGGCAATCTAGCCCTGGAACAATTTCCCCTTGATTAAATTTCTGATTGAACGCTTTTTGCAAAGAGCGATAAACTGCCTCACGCGCTAAGTCACTCGACCAATAACGCAGTAAAACGTTTGAATCTTTAATGGGTAGCCAATCAATGTCCCAAATTAATGAAAGCGTATCCTGCGCAGGTTGTTCCTGCAAAATATCAATAGATTGCGGTTTTACTGCTGATAATACCGCAACAGAAACAGGCTCAGAGCGCTTACCTTCCAATGAAGAGAACGTTTGTGAGATTGAATCAGATAACATTCGAGAATCTACATGGCCCGCAACATACAATGTCATCACATCCGGTGTGTACCATTTTTGATAAAACGAGTTCACACTATCAAGAGCGACAGTACCATTCGGTTTTTGGCCAGGGTCATACCCCATCATCGTTGAACCCTTTAAACGCGCTCGCCAAACAGGATCGTTGGCATTTAAAGGTAGTGTTGCAACTGGGACATTTTGTGCCGTCAAGCCGTTATGCAATGTCGTTTCTGTATACTCAGCACCTGCAACAGAAGTCGCTAGCCAGCTTAGGGCTTGCTTAATTAAGTCGGGGCGATTATTTGGTAAGCTTAAGCTATAAATAGTGTAGTCATAGGAAACAACCGCGGGTGGAATTGGCATATCAGGGTCTGCGGCCTGGCGCCAGAATTCTTGCAATGTTGTTGTTGGAAATGCTTCAGTTTGATGAAACAACGCCATTTTAGGTATAAGGTAACTGTATCCTTTCTCGCTCGCTTTTTCTGTTAATGAGCCTGTTTTAATTGCTAACCTGAGCTGGATACGGTCATTTGGACGTTGTGGTGTTTGTAATAATTGCCAGCTAAAGCCATTTTCTAGCTTCCCTTGCTGCCATGCTGGATCAGGTTGTAAAGGCTCAGCGCTGGCTAAATGCGCGACTGAGAATAATACAACACCAATGATATACCGAACTTTCAAGCCCTGCATGTAAACCCCTATGTGTTTTATATCTTTATATTTAACCGCAAATAACGACAGATAAATTAACGAAAAACGCGAACTTATCGGGTTAAACGATATAGTTTGGCTTTATTCCATTTTTCATTGTCACCACTATAACGATATTAGACCATAAAGCTGAGTCCATGTTCATGGCTTAGTCTGATTTTTGCTGTTTTCTTTGACGATTATACCCTTTTGCTAGCAAACCTAGCTCATCGTCACGATGATATTCAGACACAGCAATTTGATTAACTTCAGAATTTGTCTGTAACTCAATTGCGATTTTACGCAGTGGCCTTATTATCATACGACTGACACACCACGTCATTCCAATAGCAATAATGAGCACCAACAACAAATAAGTTGTCGTCATCAAAGCAAGGGTGTTGAGCGCAAACCGATAAACACGGTTCGGGTCAACTTGTAATGTCAAATACCCTTGAGGCTTAGCCTGCAACACAACATTCCCGTATGCATACAGTGGCACGGTCATTTCGACAGGGATACCCACAAAATGAGTCACCCAATTAGGTATCGGCTTAGGCGTTGCAAAGCTTAGATTCATTACCGTTGTACCATCAACAGTAATAATCGCATTTCCCATAATGCCTGATGTCTTTAAACTTATCAGTAGCCGTTTAACTTCGTTGAGGTCAGAGCTTAACAATGAATCTGTTAATGGTTTTTGAATTTGTACTACAGCGTTACTGAGTTGGTCTAAATAATCTTGCTTACGTTGCTCAACTAAGTAACTGAATTGAATAGCTAAAAAAAGCGCAAGTGATAGCAACGTAATCATAAAGAATACGACCATACTTTTTAATGTTAGTGAGCGTTGGACTCGGGTATTCATTTGGCCACAACCTTTCTAATCAAGCAGCTTTTTAAAGAAAATGGAAACATCAGCCAGTATACTTGATTTTATCTGCAAAAGAGTAGTTTAAAAAGAAAGATTGGGTATTTAGGACAAACAGCATGTTAACGCCATTTAAAGGCACGATGAAATAAAAAACGGCAGAAAGTTAACCTTTCTACCGTTTCACATATCAGCTCACCGTTATCGTCTGTTTTTCATCTTCATCAACTGCAAAACACGCAACCAACTGTTGGTCATATTCCTTCAATGTTGGCTGGAATTGCGTACATTGGCCAAATGCTCTACGGCACCGCGCTGCAAATGCACATCCCGGTGGTGGGTTTAAAGGGCTTGGTAACTCTCCCGTTAACTTAATACGTTCACGCCGAGCATCTGGATTCAGCCTTGGTGTTGCTGATAATAACGCTTGGGTATAAGGGTGAAGAGGGTTATTAAAAATCTGCTCTTTTGTCCCTTTCTCCACACAGCGCCCTAAATACATCACCATAACTTCATCAGCAATATGCTCTACCACCGATAAATCATGTGAAATAAAGACATAAGACAAACCTAGATCTTGCTGTAAATCCATCATCAGATTTAATACTTGAGCACGAACAGAAACATCCAGCGCGGAAACCGGTTCATCAGCAACCACGATGTCAGGGTCAAGCATTAAACCCCGTGCTATCGCGATACGTTGACGCTGCCCGCCAGAAAACATGTGAGGATACCGGCTATAGTGTTCTGTTTTTAAACCCACTTTTGCCATCATAGATAATACTTTTTCTTTGCGCTGCTCTTTCGACAATGAAGTATTAATCAATAACGGCTCTTCCAAAATTTGCCCCACCTTTTTACGAGGGTTCAAAGAGCCATAAGGGTTTTGAAACACAATTTGGATTTTTTGACGACGCAGTTTCTCTGCAGACTTATCTTTTACTAACAAGTTTTGCTCTTGGTAATACAACTCGCCCTCAGAGGGTTGCTCAATCATGGTTAATAAACGACCTAATGTCGATTTACCACAACCCGATTCTCCAACTACTGCCAATGTTTTGCCTCTTTCTAGCTCAAAAGAAACGCCATCCAATGCTTTCAAGGTTTTTTCCGCAGCAAAAACCCCTCTTTTGACAGAGTAATATTTTTTCAAATCCACCGCTTTGAGCAATGGAGCATGTTGTTTGTCACTCATAATGTTGGCCTCCCCATATCATCCAGCGGCATATGGCATTTGACTTGGCGATCACCAACGGTTTGTAACATTGGCTCTTCTTGACGGCATTTCTCCGTTGCATACGGACAACGTGGATTCAATAAACAACCCATAGGCCTATCATATTTTCCGGGCACTACACCCGGGAGTGAGGCTAAACGTGATTTATTCGTCGCAAATTCAGGCAAAGCACGTAGTAGCGCTTGTGTATAAGGATGACGAGGATGCTTAAAAATATCGTTCGCTTTGGCTGACTCAACCACCTGCCCCGCATACATCACAATAATATGATGTGCAGCTTCTGCCACTAAAGCGAGGTCATGAGTGATAAGTACCAACGCCATATTTTCTTGTTGCTGTAATTCCAACAGCAATTCAATAATTTGCGCTTGAATAGTGACATCTAACGCTGTTGTCGGTTCATCCGCAATCAATAACTTAGGACGACATGCAATTGCCATTGCTATCATTACACGCTGGCTCATTCCACCGGACAACTGGTGGGGATACACATCTAAACGTGATTGTGGATCAGGGATCCCTACCATATCTAAGAGGTCAATAGCCCGCTGTTTACGTGTACTTTTGCTTCCTCCTTGGTGAACTTTCAACGCTTCCATGATTTGATAACCCACAGTAAAACATGGGTTTAAACTGGTCATCGGGTCTTGGAAAATCATTGCTACATCGGCACCAACAATCTGCCTGCGTTCTTTTTCAGGGATCGACAGTAAATCACGCCCATCAAATTTTAAAGAATCAGCCATTACTTTCCCGGGGTAATCAATTAACCCCATAATCGCGAGTGAGCTAACGGATTTACCTGAACCCGATTCACCAACGATACCAACGACTTGGCCTTTATCAACGCTATAACTGATGCGGTCAACGGCGCGAAACGGTGCTTTTTTGTCTCCGAAATGTACCGAAAGTTGTTCTACATTTAACAATGCCATTTGGTTACCTCATCACTGCTTGAGTTTTGGATCAAATGCATCACGTAACCCATCACCCATCAGGTTAAACGCAAGCACCGTCAATAAAATTGCCAGTCCAGGGAAAGTCACAACCCACCATGCGCTTTGTGCAAATTGCAGCACATCAGACAGCATCGTTCCCCACTCAGGAGTCGGTGGCTGTGCGCCCATTCCAAGGAAACCCAAAGCAGCCATATCTAAAATGGCATTCGAAAAACCTAAAGAGGCCTGCACAATCAATGGAGCCAAGCAGTTAGGCAAGATGTTCACAAACATTTGGCGTACTGCCCCGGCCCCCGCAACACGAGAAGCCGTCACATAGTCACGGTTTACTTCCACTAAAACCGCTGCTCGTGTTAATCGAATATAGTGAGGTAATGCAACAAACGTCAAAGCAATCGAGGCATTAACAATAGAAGGACCAAAAATGGCGACCAGCACCAAGGCTAATAATAAACTTGGTAATGCCAGCATGATATCGACAACACGCATAATTAATGCGTCAACGACACCACCAAAATAGCCAGCGATCACACCAATAGTGACCCCCATGATTAATGATAGAACAACCACTAAACAGCCAACTAGCAGTGACAGGCGGGCGCCATACATTAAACGAGAGAGTAGGTCGCGCCCAACATCATCAGTCCCTAAAATAAACTGCCAACTTCCCCCATCTTCCCAAACGGGTGGAGCAAGTAAGAAATCACGGAATTGTTCGTCTGGGGCATGTGGGGCTAATACCCCCGCAAAAATCGCAATCAGTACCATCAGGATAATGTAGAACATCCCGACAACTGCCCCTTTGTTACGTTTAAAATAGTGCCAAAATTCTTGTAATGGGGTCATCGGCTGCGGGGCGCTGACAACGGTTGGCTCAGTAGATTGAGACATTTAGCGCTCCTTATTTTTTATGACGAATACGTGGGTTTACAATGCCATACAGCACGTCGACCACTAAGTTTACGAAGATAATCAATGTCGCAACCAGCAGAACTCCCCCCTGGACAACAGGGTAGTCTCGACGCTGTAGCCCTTCGATTAACCAGCGTCCTAACCCGGGCCATGAGAAAATAGTTTCTGTCAAAATAGCCCCTGCTAACATCACCCCCACCTGCAAGCCAATTACCGTGACCACAGGCAATAATGCATTGCGTAATGCATGAATTAAAATTACGCGCGCGCGGCCAAGACCTTTGGCACGAGCAGTACGAATATAATCTTCTCCCAGCACTTCTAGCATTGATGAGCGAGTCATACGTACAATGACGGCTAATGGGATCGTTCCCAAAACAATGGAAGGCAATATTAAGTGCTCTACAGCATCAATAAAATCGCCATCTTCACCCCAAATTAGGGTATCAATTAACATAAAACCGGTTAGAGGCTGAGAATCATCAAGAAAAACGGTATCACTGACTCGCCCTGCAACCGGAGTGAGGTCTAACTGTACCGACACTAACATGATGAGCATGATCCCCCACCAGAAGATAGGCATTGAGTAACCCGTTAAAGAAAGGCCAATTGCGGTATGGTCAAAAATTGACCCACGTTTTACTGCGGCTAACACCCCAACTGGGATCCCAACAGAAATCGCAAAAATCATGGCGCAAGTTGCCAATTCGACTGTTGCTAAAAAACGAGGTAAAAACTCTTCCCATACCCCGATGCGACTTTTTAGGGAAATCCCCAAATCACCATGAAATATCCCATTGATATAATGGAGATATTGTTTCCAAAGTGGCTGATCAAGCCCTAGTTCAGCCATTAAATAAGCATGCCTTTCAGGGGATAACCCCCTTTCACCAGCCATGATCATCACCGGGTCACCTGGGATCATGTGGACAAAAGCAAAAGTCAATAATGTAATACCGATAAACGTGGGGATCACAAGCCCCAATCGTCGGAGGATAAATTGCAACATATCCTGAATCTCTTTAATAATGCCGTTGACGGCTCTTAGTCCGTTTGGCTACTCAGAAAATCGCTTTTCCGGGTGCTCACAAACAACTCAACTTCTCTGCTTCTTCTAGAGAAGAAAACGCCCTCCGCTCTAAACCAGCAACGAAGGGCATAGACAGATTAGATACGATTACTTCTCAATATCGACGTTTTCGAAGTGGTGTTTGCCTAGTGGGTCAACCACATAGCCTTTGACTTCTTTACGTACTGGTTCAAACACTGTGGAGTGCGCAATAATGAGGGCTGGAGCCTGCTCATTCATCACAACTTGCGCTTGTTTGTACAGCTCGACTCGTTTGTCGTGATCTGCTGTTTGACGT
Source organism: Providencia sp. PROV255 (assembly GCF_028478065.1). Classification (NCBI taxonomy): domain Bacteria; kingdom Pseudomonadati; phylum Pseudomonadota; class Gammaproteobacteria; order Enterobacterales; family Morganellaceae; genus Providencia; species Providencia sp. PROV255. The sequence goes on from NZ_JAMPMI010000011.1 coordinate 57,114, forward strand.
GCTGGTTGGATCAAGTTTTCGAAACTTTGATTACACCATTTTGAGTAGTTAGAACCTTGTTCTTTTGCTGCACAGCTAAACAAGGTTGCAAAGAAGTTATCAGGGTCCCCATTGTCACCCGTCCAACCCATCATTACCGTTTGTGGCTCGCCATCTTTCGCTCGCTTGAGGTATTCACCCCACTCATAGCTGACAACCTTTGATTTAACGCCAACTTTTGCCCAGTCCGCTTGGATCATTTCCGCCATGCGACGGGCATTTGGGTTATATGGTCGTTGAACAGGCATAGCCCATAGGTCAATTTCAAAGCCATTCGGGAAGCCCGCTTCTGCTAATAATGCTTTTGCTTTTTCAGGATTATATTCGTAATCGTTCACCGCATCGTTATAGCCCCACATTGTTGGTGGGATAAGGTTTTTCGCTTTTTGGCCTGCACCTTGATAAACCGCTTCGATAATTGCATCTTTGTTCACCGCCATAGACAGTGCTTGGCGAACCTTTTGATTATCCAGCGGTTTTTTCTCAACGTTATAAGAGAGATAACCAACGTTCAGCCCTGGTTGCTCCATTAACGTAATGTCTTTATCTTGCTTCATGCGCTCTAAATCAGCCGGGTTTGGATATGGCATAACTTGGCATTCATTTTTTTGCAATTTTGCATAACGAACGGAAGCATCTGGTGTGATAGAGAAGACTAAGCGGTCAAGTTTAGGTTTCGTGCCCCAGTATTGATCATTGGCTTTATAAAGAATACGAGAGTCTTTTTGATACTGTTGCAGAACAAATGGGCCCGTTCCAATTGGGTTTAAGTCTACTTTTTCTGGCGTGCCCGCTTTCAGCATCTGGTCTGCATATTCAGCAGAAAGAATTGATGCGAAGTCCATTGCCATATCAGCTAAGAATGGAGATTCAGGGCGAGTTAAGGTAATTTTTACCGTATTATCATCAACTTTCTCTACTTTATCGATGATTTTATCCATATCCATTCCCATAAAGTATTCATAGCTACCACCTGAAACTTTATGATATGGGTGGTTAGCATCTTTTTGACGCATAAATGTATAGATTACATCGTCTGCGTTCAAATCACGGCTTGGTTTAAATTCTTTATTCGAGTGCCATTTGACACCTTTACGCAGATGGAAAGTGTACTCTTTACCATCATCGCTCACTTCCCAGCTTTCAGCCAAACCGGGTTCAATTTCAGTTGTTCCTAATTTGAACTCAACTAAACGGTTATACAGTGGGATAGAGCTTGCATCATAAGTCGTTCCTGATGTGAACAACTGTGGGTTAAAGCCCTCAGGGGAGCCCTCTGAACAATAAACTAATGTTTTTGCCTGTACTGATGCGGATACCGCTAATGCTGCCAATGTAAGCCCTACTGTCAGTAGGCCGGTCTTTTTAATAGAGCGCATCTGTATGCTCCTATGGTGTTCATGTTGTTTTGCTTGATGTCTAAATCCGTCATAAAAGCGACAGATGTAGTATCTGTATTTTTTGTTATTCATTGTGCAATTAATCAACTGTCACTCGCTTCGTCAATAGCCACATTTACGACCCACCTTCAATTCATGTAACATATTAGAAACAATTAACACTGCAATTTAGCTTAAAATTTCATAATAAAGAATGAGACGCAGGCGTTATAACCATATAATTAGTAATGAATAGGGTTTTATATCGAGGTTATTTATTTTTATATTTGTGATTAAGTGCTGAATTACTGAACGAATATAGTGCTTTTATTGGTGCGATACGAAATAAAACACTAAAGAGAATCGATGTGGAAATTATTTTAGTATGTAATTATTTAGTTTGTTTTTTATGCAAATAAAAAACATTCAACTGCCTATGCTAAACATAATTTTAACTATTTGATAACTTAAAGAATAAAATAATACTCGCCGTATTATTTCAGTCGATTTATTGGCGTACAGAAAATGCTCTAATACATACGATAAAAACTACAATTAGCTAATTTGTATAAAAAACACCACTTAGATGACGCGACAAACAATACAATCTACTGATTTTATTAATAATAATATGCAACATGAAGGCCCGAACTGACATCATGCATAACAGATTGGTTTCCTTGCCAAAAAGGCATTTCCGCAAATAAGTGATATGATAAACGCCCTAATTGGCCTTTTGCTCCTATCCTTCCACCTAGTAATACGTTTTCCTTCCAAAATGTTGCTTTATCATTTGCCGTTGCTCCCATACCCAATGAAGTATATAGAGCCACTTGCTGCCAAGGAGTATTCCATAACAGTTCATTTTCCAACCTTAAGCTATTATCCCCCATATCAGTATATTGCGGTCCGCCAGTAAAACCGCTAATACCACCAGCTCCAACTAATGATTCTTGGTCTAGTAACACATCTAACTTGTCACGGCTCAGCTGCACCTCAAATTGGCCTTGATATTGAAAAGGAAGCACTTCTCTATACGTTGAAAGTGATATTTTCAAAATTTGAGGCTTACGCAATCCCGTTATTTGCTGTGCATTAGCACCAAACCAGTCAGTTCCTTGCTTATATTTTAATTTTAGTAAGGTATTGCCTTGTGAAAAATTAGTTTGATGAGAAAATTCACCAATAATGTAATTAGCATAGCGCTGTTGTGTTTGTAAGTATAAATCAGACAAAAAAGTGTCACTTTTTTGGGTTTGAGACCCTATGCTTATTGAGGTAACCGAATGTTCAGTTCGCTTTAATAAGTATTCTGCATTTAGTAAGAGGAACCAGTGGTACTGTTGTAGTGGTAAAGCCATATCATAGCCGGTAAGAACGGATTTATTTTCCTGATACCCACCAGATACAGAAAAAAGCCAATAATGATATGGAAGGGAATAGAACAATGCTGCTGATGTTATTTCAGTGTCTTCCGAACCGCTTAGCTGACGACTGACTTCCGAATATAAAAAATCACTGCGTAGCAAAGGATTAGCGGCTATAAAAGTATGGCTGACTGTATTACCTACCTGCCGAGCAATTGAGCGTGACTCAAAAGATAGAATCCCTTGAAATTCACGTCGGTGTTGACCAATCACCAATATTTGCGTGCCGTTTTCATTGGTTTCATCTGGAATTAATTTAATTTGAAAGGGAAGCAAAGAAGTGTTTTGTAAATTGTATAAGCCTTGCTCAAGATGCCAAAGGTTAAGCGCTTCCCCTGGCTTAAAAGGAAATACATGTGGCAGTAAGTTGTCTTCCCTCGGTTCATTTTGATAAACCACCGAAGAAACGGTTCCTACTATTATTTTTGCTTGCAGGATACCAAACAGAAAAGTTTGCTCTGGATAATATAAATAAGAGGTCAGGTAGCCAGCTTTAATAAGCTCAGCCCTAATATAGTCTGCATAGTCGAGCAAACCTTGCTCGCTAATACACTTACCTTCTAGCTTTTTTCGCCATCCATCAATATGCCTAGATGAAACTTCAGTTAGCTGCTGAGCATCGATTAAATAAACTTGGTTAATTATGATACATGTAGGTAATGTTTGAGTAATGGCAGTAACAGGCGTTATAGCATGGCTATAAGCTTTATTGGGCATGAACGCCCAAAAAAAGAAATAAAGGTATATTGATAAAACGTTGTTGGCTTTCATTAACGAGTCCTTGTAATGAAAAAGCTTTTTTACTGGAAACAACATAAAAATGAATAATGATATTCATAAATAATGAGCTATCTGCGAACAATAAATAACTCATCAGTTCAACCATGAACTGGTTATATATCAACAGAAATAGGCTATGGAGAGCAAGGCAAGTTAGTCTGAAATTATAGATAGAAAAAGGAAGATAAAAACGAAAAAACCCACCTCAATGAGGTGGGTCTTAGAATTTGGTCGGCGAGAGAGGATTCGAACCTCCGACCCACTGGTCCCAAACCAGTTGCGCTACCAAGCTGCGCTACTCGCCGAAAACGGTGTGAATAATACTGCCAAGAACGGAGATCGTCAACCCATTTTTCGCCAATTCGGTTCGTTTGCTGATAAAACCACCAAAATGGTAAGGTTTATAAGCTAATCACCTTATTTAAAGTAAAAAATAAGCACTAGAGTATTTTAGTGCTTATTTATCAAACAGGTTAGCATTTATAAAAATAGCGTTAACAATAAGCTAAAAACCTAATTTAAAGCCTATTGCAGCAAAGAAATATCTGCTACTTTCAAGAACAACTCACGTAACTGGCTTAATAGCGTCAAACGGTTAATACGCACCGCTTGGTCTTCATCCATTACCATAACATTTGCAAAGAATTCATCCACGATATCGCGTAAAGAAGCTAATTCAACTAAAGCCTCTTGATAATTTCTTTCTGCAAACATTGGCGCAAGCTTATCTTGTAGCACCACAACATGAGTCGCTAACTTGACTTCTTCAGGCGTTTTTAAAACAGATGCTAAAACGTTGTCAGCCAGTTTTTCTTCTGATTTACTCAGAATATTGGAAACACGTTTATTTGCCGCTGCAAGTGCCTGTGCTTCTTCTAATGAACGGAAGTGAGTAACTGCTTTCACTCGTGCATCAAAGTCAGCAGGTTGTGTTGGACGACGAGCTAATACCGCTTGAATGGTATCAATGCTATAGCCTAATTCTTGATACCAAGAACGGAAACGACCAAGCATAAACTCTACAACGTCATTAACTACATTTTCATTGGTTAATTTATCGCCATATAAACGAGCCGCTTCTTCTGTCATTTCAACGAGATCAAGCTGGTAGCCTTTTTCAACGATAATGCGTAGGACGCCTAGTGCAGCACGGCGCAGAGCGAATGGATCTTTATCACCTTTAGGATGTTGGCCGATACCAAAAATACCAGCAAGCGTATCCATTTTTTCAGCCAATGCTAATGCAGCTGACACATCTGTCGATGGAAGTGCATCTCCTGAAAAACGTGGCTGATACTGCTCTTTTAAAGCTAATGCAACGTCTTCTGACTCACCGTCATGGCGTGCGTAGTGCATTCCCATAACACCTTGAGTGTCTGTAAACTCAAACACCATGTTAGTCATTAAGTCACATTTGGCTAATAAGCCAGCTCGTGTTGCATGATTGACATCTGCACCAATTTTACTCGCAATCCAGCCCGCTAGGGCTTCTAAACGATCTGTTTTATCACGCAGCGTACCTAATTGTTTTTGGAACAATACAGTTTCTAAACGTGGTAAGTTATCTTCCAAACGTTGTTTACGGTCAGTTTTAAAGAAAAATTCGGCATCAGCTAAACGCGGACGTACAACTTTTTCGTTACCTGAAATGATTTGTTGAGGATCAGAAGACTCAATATTTGCCACAAAGATAAAGTTAGGCATTAACTTGCCAGCCTTATCATAAACTGGGAAATATTTTTGGTCCCCTTTCATGGTGTAAACTAGCGCTTCGGAAGGAACATCTAAGAATTTCTCTTCAAATTTAGCCGTTAAAACGACCGGCCATTCAACCAATGAAGTCACTTCTTCAAGTAAGCTATCCGTTAAGTCAGCTTGGCCACCAAGAGCCTGAGCCGCTTTTTCCGCATCCGCTTTAATAACCGCTTTACGTTCTGCGTAATCCGCCATGACTTTACCGCGTTCACGTAAAATGGCTGGATATTGTTCAGCGTTATCAATAGTAAATTCAGCTTCACCCATAAAACGGTGACCACGAATTGTGCGCCCGCTCTTAATACCTAAAATTTCACCCTCGATAACATCACTACCTAACAGTAATGTGACTGTATGAACAGGGCGAACGAATTGAGTGTCTTTATCTGCCCAGCGCATTAATTTAGGGATTGGTAATTTTGCTAGCGCACGGCTAGTCATATCAACCAATAATTCGCTGACAGCCTGCCCTTTCATTTGGGCACGGTATAGTAACCATTCGCCTTTATCTGTGGTCAAACGCTCAGCTTGGTCAACGGTAATACCACAACCACGAGCCCAGCCTTCAGCAGCTTTAGTTGGTTGGCCATCCGGACCAAATGCCTGAGAGATAGCAGGACCGCGTTTTTCAACTTCACGGTCTGGCTGTGAAGCCGCTAAATCAGCTACTTTAAGTGCTAAACGACGAGGGGCAGCAAACCACGTTACTGCACCATGGGCAATATCAGCGCCATCAAGTTCAGCCGTAAAATTTGCAGCAAATGATTCAGCTAATGAACGAAGAGCCTTCGGCGGTAACTCTTCGGTGCCGATTTCCACAAGGAAAGTCTGTTGAGTCATGACAGCCTCTTAGTTCTTATGACACATAGGGAATCCAAGCGCTTCACGAGAAGCATAATACGCTTCTGCAACCCCTTTAGTTAGGGTACGAATACGTAAAATATAGCGTTGGCGTTCAGTAACAGAAATGGCTTTACGTGCATCTAGTAGGTTGAAAGTGTGAGCCGCTTTCAAGATACGTTCGTATGCAGGTAGTGGAAGTGGCGTTTCCAAAGCCAGCAAGTGTTGAGCTTCTTTTTCATACTCTTCAAAACATTTGAAAAGAAAATCAACATTTGCGTATTCGAAGTTATAGGTTGACTGCTCCACTTCGTTTTGATGATAAATATCACCATAAGTGGTTTTACCCAATGGGCCATCACACCAGACAAGGTCATATACGCTGTCCACGCCTTGAATATACATCGCTAAGCGTTCTAGGCCGTATGTAATTTCACCTGTTACGGGTTTACATTCAAGACCACCGACCTGCTGGAAGTAAGTAAACTGAGTCACTTCCATCCCGTTAAGCCACACTTCCCAGCCTAATCCCCAAGCACCCAATGTTGGGTTTTCCCAGTTATCTTCAACAAAACGAATGTCGTGAACTGTTGGGTCAATACCTAATTCTTTTAAAGAACCAAGATATAATTCTTGGATGTTGTCTGGTGATGGTTTGATGATCACCTGAAACTGATAATAATGTTGTAGACGGTTTGGGTTCTCACCATAGCGACCATCAGTTGGTCGGCGAGATGGTTGAACATAAGCCGCAGCAATAGGCTCAGGGCCTAATGCACGCAAACACGTCATTGGGTGAGAGGTTCCTGCGCCGACTTCCATGTCCAATGGTTGAACAATGGTACAGCCTTGACGCGCCCAGTAGTCCTGTAATGTCAGGATAAGACCTTGGAAGGTTTTGGTATCAAACTTTTGCATGTTAGATCCGCACGCGATACGTAAAATTTAATGAAAGTACGCCAGTATACCCTTTGACCGCAAGATATACAGCATTGAATATGCCTGTATTTATTCTAAAAATAAAAAAAAATACTTTCACCCCTTTAAAGCTGGTTATTTATACAGTATAAATGGTTTGTTTTTTGAAACAAGGTTATCGAAACTGTAAAAAGGATGAAAAATGGATACTCCCCTGACACGCTGCCATTGGGTCAATCAAGATCCTGAATATATCGCTTATCACGACCATGAATGGGGTAAACCCACTTATGACAACTTAGCATTATTTGAAATGATCTGTCTTGAAGGCCAACAAGCCGGGCTCTCTTGGTACACTATTTTAAAAAAACGCCAAGGATATCGTGATTTATTTCATCATTTCGATCCCGAAAAAATTGCATTAATGGATGAAGACGATATTGAGCGACTTATGCAAGATACTCGCATCATCCGTAACCGATTAAAAATTAATGGGATTATTGCGAATGCAAAAGCCTATTTAACCATGAAAGAAAATGGTGAAGATTTTTCCAGTTTTATTTGGCAATTTGTAAATGGTCAACCCATTGTCAATGGTTGGGAAAAACCATCGCAAGTCCCTGCGGAAACTGAAATTTCTAAGCTTCTTTCCAAGGCGCTCAAAAAACGTGGGTTTAAATTTGTCGGTTCGATCACTTGTTATGCCTTTATGCAGGCAACTGGCATGATAAATGACCATTTAGTGAATTGTTGCCAATTTAAATAAATTAGTTTTTATCGGTATAACTCATCGAGTAAAAAGAAAAATAAACTACCAAAGCATTAACATTACGATATTTTAGACCATTAAATAGATTTAATTTGATATTTTAACTTAAAAAAAGATAGAAATGAGTGGTTGAACTCTGAGATGCAGCGGAGTATGTTTTAAATTCCATTAACAATCTAATAAACATATGTGAATAAATGCGATGATATTTTCTAAATTTGGTAATAAATTTGCTCAAAATTCAGGTATTTCATTATTAATGAAAGACTTGAATGAAGGCATAAGAACCCCTGGCTCCATTATGTTAGGGGGAGGAAATCCTGCTCATATCCCTGAAATGGATAAGTATTTTCAAGATCTATTAGCTGAGATGTGTGCTAATGGCCAATTGACAGACACTTTATGTAATTATGATGGTCCTCAAGGTAAAGATGCCATGTTGAAAGCGCTTGCAGCAACGCTAAAAGCAAAACTAGGTTGGAATATTAGCGCGAAAAATATTGCCCTATCTAACGGCAGTCAGAGTGCTTTTTTCTATCTATTTAACTTGCTAGCCGGTCGCTTTGAAGATGGTATCACCCGTAAAGTGCTATTTCCTCTTGCCCCTGAATATGTTGGTTATGCAGACTCAGGTCTTGATGATGGCTTATTCGTTGCTAATAAGCCACAAATTGAATTTTTACCTAATGGTCAATTTAAATACCGAGTAGACTTCAACACATTAGAGGTTACTGATGATATTGGTGTGATTTGTGTGTCTCGCCCAACAAATCCGACTGGTAATGTCATTACTGATGAAGAAGTTGAGCATTTAGACCAACTAGCTAAACAACATAATATCCCACTATTAATAGATAATGCTTATGGTGTTCCTTTCCCTGGCATTATCTTCAGCGAAGCTACGCCATTTTGGAACGAAAATGTCATTCTTTGTATGAGTTTATCTAAACTTGGTTTACCTGGAACTCGATGCGGCATTATCATCGCTAACGAAGAAATCATTGAAGCTGTTAGTAACATGAATGGTATCATCAGCCTTGCCCCTGGTGGCATAGGCCCTGCACTTGCCTTAGAAATGCTTAAAAAAGATGACATTATCTCGTTATCTAAGAATGTAATTGGTCCTTTTTATAAGCAGCGTGTAGAAGAAGCCATCGAAATTATTCGCCGCTATATCCCAGAAGATAAGTGTTTAATTCATAAGCCAGAAGGTGCCATTTTCCTCTGGTTATGGTTTAAAGACCTACCAATTAATTGCTTAGAATTATACCAACGCTTAAAAAAACGTGGTGTATTGATGGTTCCCGGACATTACTTTTTCCCTGGTATTGAACAGGATTGGCCACATGCGCATCAATGTATGCGTATGAACTATGTCCCTGAGCCAGAAAAAATCGAACAGGGGATCAAAATATTAGCTGAAGAGCTTGAAAAAGCTTATCAAGAAGTAACCTGTTAGATTATGAAATAACAAGGGTTTTAACCCTGTTATTACAATAGTTAGGTAAAAAAAAAGCCCTTTCATGTAGAAAGGGCTAAAAATTAGCGAGAACTCCGTAATTGAAATCAAATTAACTTTTCAATACGAATATCATTCAAAACTATTAGAACATCTTTTCTATTTGGTCATTGCTTGAACAAAAGCACTTTTTGCCCCTATATATCGTGATACCTTTCATTACTCGCTTATACTCCAATTATCGAAACTCACTTATCACATTGAAAAAATTATAATTTTTAAAATTTCAATAAAATTTTGGTTGATCATCATATGGGTACTAAACAGCCCAAAATAAAATAGCCAGCAATTGAGGTGAAATAATTCTTAAAAACATCGCTAATGGATAAACCGTTGCATAAGATAATGCCGGAGCACCGCTGGTCGAATGTATATTATTTGCGAATGCTAATGCAGGAGGGTCTGTCATGGAACCCGCTAGCACTCCACAAAGGCTTAAATAGTTCATTTTGCCAAAAATTCGAGCTACTACACCTGTAATAAACAACGGTACAAACGTAATCAATAACCCATAGCCAATCCAAGTCAACCCATCACCTTTAATTAAAGTATCAATGAAGCCACCACCAGAATTGAGCCCTACCACTGCAAGGAACATGACAATCCCTAGCTCCCTTAACGCAAGGTTAGCACTCGGAGGCATAAACCAATATAAGCGCCCAATAGTCCCTATACGACCAAGAATTAATGCAACAACTAGTGGGCCTCCTGCTAGTCCAAGTTTCAACGCTGCTGGGAAACCAGGAACAAAAACGGGTATTGAGCCCAGCACAACCCCTAGCCCGATTCCAAGGAACACAGGTAACATTTGAACTTGCTGTAGTTTTTGTTTTGCATTACCTAATAAAGCGGTGACTGCTTCAATTGATTCAGGCCGACCAACAATATTTAAAATATCGCCAAATTGTAAAACTGAATTGTTATTAGCAACTAAATCAATACCCGTACGGTTTAATCGTGTCACAACAACGTCATATTTTTGTTTTAAATTTAAGTCCTTAAGCCTTTTACTTAGTACAGCATCATTCGTCACAACCACACGAACGGAATGTAAAATAGAGCTTGATGTAGACAGAGATGCATCAACTTCTTCGCCTAATATTAAGCGAACTTTATTTAAATCATCTTTTAAACCAACAACGTGCAATAAGTCACCTAAATGTATTTCTGTTGTGGGTTGAGGAACAACGAGCATATCTCCGCGTTTTAATCTTGAACAAACAATCGCTTCGCTACCAAGTAGTGGGATGTCTTGCATAATTAAGCCATCAAGATTGGCGTTACGAATGGCAATATTCATAGTCTGCAGAGAGTCGCGCTGTTGAAAAGAGGAATTATTAAATGCAGAAGCTTCTTTTTCTACTGAAATTCTAAAGATGATGCGTACTAACCACATCACCAGTAAGATGCCACAAATTCCCATAGGGTAAGCCATGGCGTAGCCCATTCCCATTTGGCCAATTAGATTAGGGTCAGAGCCTAAGTCAGTTAAAATTTGCTGACCAGCACCTAAAGATGGCGTATTCGTTACTGCCCCTGAAAAAATACCTAAGATAATCGGCAATGGAATATTTGCGACTTTATATATGATTGCTGTTACCACCGCACCTAAGACAACAACCATCAACGCGAAACCATTTAGTTTGAGACCAGAAACACGTAGAGAGGAGAAAAATCCAGGTCCAACCTGAATACCAATCGTGTATACAAACAGTATCAAGCCAAATTCTTGAATAAAATGCAGCATGTCTTTATTCAGTTGTAAGCCGTAACTTTGAGCAAAATGCCCAACGATGATCCCCCCAAATAGGACACCACCAATTCCCAGCCCAACACTACGGATCTTCCAATTACCAATCCATAGCCCTAAAGCAGCAGCTAACGCCAACAAACTTACAGTAAGAGCTAATTCACTCATAGACCGCATCCTTTTGACGACAAGTTACCCGTTAAACACACCCAAATAGGTGATAAAACATACTACTGAATCGATTATGCCAAATAGCATAAGGGTAATATGTGCCATAGAGCACAGTTCAGAATGAATAAATGATCTATTTTTTTAGAATTTTCAAACTGATAACAAATATAAAATAGTATGTCTTTATTTCTTAACGTTATTTATTATTCATCTAATAGATACTGAAGACAAACATTTTTAGTTAATAGATACAAGTAAACTATTAACTAAAAAAATACATACGGTTAAATAAAATAATAATATGATACTATTATTGTGAATTTCTTGTTTTTCGTTATTATAAGTCAATATTAGGAATAACAAGCTAAATACAGGTTAACAACGTCTATGCCGAGTTTAATTTCAATACGATTATGTTTCCTTATCGCACCGCTTATTTTGAGTGGTTGCTCGAGTATTATGACTCATGCAGGCCCATCAGAAGGTTATTACCCTGGTTCGAAAAATAGTATTAAAATGATTAAAGATGATGAAACTGGCTGGGTTGTTAAGCCTTTGCTTGCTATTGATTTACCTTTCTCTGTTGTTATGGATACTCTTTTAATTCCTTTAGATTACGCGAAATCGGGTAATGATGATAAAGCTGATTCACCAAAAAAACGCCTAGAAGAACTTGAAAAGAAAGATAAAACTAAAAAATAATTTAGGTTAAATCAAACGTTTGTAATTAAAATTTTACTGTGTAATAAATGTATTTACTAATACATTATTTTTAATCTAAGATCTGAGTAATCATTTATATAATACTTCTTTAATTATTATCTTATTTTGATAAGAACCATTTTTAACTAAATATTTTATTTATAAGTTTCTTTGTACTCAACATATGAATAATTAGCAATTAAGTGTTCTAAATACCAATTAGAGCCAAATCAAAACAATTACGAATAGAAAAGTTAACCAGAATTTTTGTACCCGTAATTGTAATAATCTAATTATTGCATTTACCGATTTAAACCGGTTTCTACTGTATAAATTTGCCTAAATCCATCAATATCACGCATAAATGCGATCAACTCATCATTAGGTGAAAATACAACTGCATCAACAACAGGGGCAAGCTCAGTCCGTTGCGTTAATTTTTGTATGGCTCCGGTCTCGACATGACAATACATGACACTATTGTCACGAATAAAGCAAATGTTCTGACCTTTACTATCCCAGCTAAAAGCAGACTGAATGGGTGAAGAAGCATGCGTTATTTGCCTTTGTATTCCAGTTAGCGTATCAACTAACCATAACTGAGCATTACCGCTATCATCATTCATTAAACAAGCGATCGATTTACCATCTGGCGAAGTTCTAAGCCAATGCCTAGGGGTTTTTGATAAACCAGGAAATTTTCTATTGTACGTATAGGTTAAGCGCCTTTGCTGTATACCTTTTGGTGGAGAAGGCATACTGGATTCTGTTCCTTGGATAGGTAATTCCCCCGCAACCATGTAATCCTCCGGCTGTGAAGGCAGATCGACAATGTAGATCTCAGGAATAATTTCTCCATCTGTAGAATGAGTATCGCCAATAAACACCAGCGCTCTTTCCTGCCACTTTCCATTCTCTTTTTGATAGCCTTTTTGGCCAACCCAACCCTCTTCATATGCACGGCTTATTTCATCGCTGCTTGGTTTAGGTTGTTGCGTTGTTCGCGTCACAACACAACAAAAGTAATCGCCATTATATTCTCGAAAATGTTTTTTAGGGCTCACATTAACGGGCCCAATAGGCACTGCAATTGCAACATTTCGTTGGTCTAATTGCACATCTAATTCATGCATTACGTGGTCGTTATAGGTAAAACTCAGCCACTTTCCGTCTGGACTATAAACATGGACATGAGTGCCTCCACGTAATGCACCCACTAAATAAGGAGGGGTAATACACATTGCATCAATTGGGTGAGCTACGTTTAATTGCTCTTCTTTGACATACACCCCTCTTCGATGGTGAAAGTCATATTGCCACTGTTCATCTGGATGCTCAGGACCATGGATAAAAGCATATTGAATTGGTGGTTGAGGACTTACCGTTACCACCCCAACGTGAGCCCCATGGCTTGCGTGATAAATTTCAACGGTCTGTAATGTTTTTACATGAATTTTTTCTATAGATAAACCAGTAAAAGAACTACCGTTTGGTCGTATATCATAAGCTAACCATTCGCTATCTGGAGTCCAAACATTAATGTTCGTTAGTTGATGGCTTCGCTCATCGTATGTTAAACGTGTTTCTTTATAGGGCAATTTATTATTCAATCTGTTATCCTTTGACATCATTTAATATCGCTATCGGATTATTTTAACTAATCTAGTTTAGTCAATACTAGAAAATCTCAGTCGAGAAATTTCACAAGTAATATTACCCTTTAGCAATAACCTTAGTCTTGAACAAAACTACCATGTTATTAAGTGTACTTTATATTATTGGTATCACCGCAGAAGCCATGACTGGAGCACTTGCAGCTGGCAGGCGAAAAATGGATGTCTTTGGCGTCATCATTATTGCATCTGCGACGGCAATCGGTGGTGGTTCCGTCCGTGATATCTTACTTGGCCATTACCCCTTAGGTTGGGTGGAACACCCTGAGTATATCCTGACTGTTGCAGGCGCCGCTATTGTGACAATTTGGATAGCGCCTATGATGAAACATTTACGCCGATTATTCCTCATATTAGATGCTATCGGGCTCATTGTATTTTCTATACTCGGTGCCCAAATAGCCCTCGATATGAACTATAGCCCGATCATCGCTGCCATCGCAGCAGTGATTACAGGTGTTTTTGGTGGCGTGCTAAGAGACATGCTGTGCAACACAATCCCTTTAGTTTTCCAAAAAGAGGTCTATGCTGGTGTCTCTTTCGCCGCCGCTTGGATCTATATCGGACTATTACAAACCCCTCTACCTAAAGATATTGTGGTAATTATCACACTCGTTGTTGGCTTAAGTGCAAGGCTAATAGCCATTCGTTATCGTCTTGGTTTACCTATCTTTAATTACGAAAATCAAGATTAGCCTCACTGTTTCAGCCATTAATCGTTTGCTATTGATGGCTGAGTAGCTTGCATATCTGACAAAATTCGCAAAATAGATTGAATTTCCGGTTCCGCTAACCATTTAGCTAATTTTTTCTTTTGCAGCTCAGTCAAATTTATACTGTTAACCCATGAAGAGTCATACAGCATACCTATATCATTCACCCTTTCTATTTGTAATTTAGGTAGTGGAATCGCTAGGCCTTTTAACCACAGCGAAATAGGTTGAGCCTTTGCCATTTTCAGTTGCTTTACTAACATTTGGTGCTTTTTACCTTTAGGTAAATCGTTTTGCCATTGTTCTGACAACCAAGTTGTTAGTTGAGTAAGATTATGCCTCTCTGCCCACTGGCGCCATGTAGCTTCATTTATGCCTCGAATACTGAGTTGTTTACCTAGCCATGTTAACCTTGCGACAAATTGCTGTGAGCAAGACTCCGTATAAGCCAGGCAACTGAGTGCATGAAATTGCTTGAATGTTGATACATTTGGATATTCGCGCTTCTATCGCCGCCAAACAACTTCTTCAATCTTTGGACTTCCAAGCCCTGAAAGAGAGACAAGTATTTTATCTCCAACAATTAAATCTCGTTTTTCCCATGATAATAACGAGCCAGCATTTACCTTTGAAATAGTTTTTGAGTCAATATTGATGGGGGTTATCTCGGTAACGACACTAACCCTTCCTGTTCTACCTATATTAAATTTGAGTTTAGTGACCTCTGATAACACACTACGTAATGGATATTTCCAGGCAATTGCCCAACTATTTTGTTTTGATTGCCAAGCTGATGCCGCTGGCGCTGGAAAATTTTTAAGTACTACACCATCAGTAGCAAATGGTAGTTGACCTTGATAATAGTATTCCCTCAGTTGCTTAGCTTGGGTTTTATTTTCAACTTTATGGCTATATTGCTCAGCTAACGGAAAACCTATCTCAGAAAGTAGTGTTAACTGTGTTTTTGGATTAGCATCTCCCGCAGGCCATGCCCAAATAAAAATACCAATATTTTCTTCGGGAACGGTTGGGGTATTTTTTCGCATTAACCACCCCGCAATTTTATTACGAGCGTTTACTCCCCCACTTTTAGCTTGAATATGCCCATTCATACGCCAAAATAGTTCACCTTGAAGGACTAACATCCCTGAATATTTAATTTGTTTAGGTATCGCAGGAATAAAGTCTGCTTTTGCTCGCCACTCTATTCCTTCAATGCTATTTCCTCGGCTAATCATAGAAACAAGCTTCCCATTCTTATAAACCAACGTTACCGCTACACCATCAACTTTAGGTTGCAACCAAATATTTTTACGTGTTTTTATCCAGTTATAAACCTCTAATTCATTGAGTTTCTTCAACCCTGTATGAGGAATAGGGTGTGTAGCTAACTTTGATTTTTCAGGTAGTTGTACGTCTGGTAACACTTCAGGGAGTTGCTGGCATCGCTGTAAAGAACGCCACAAATTAAAGAGCTGATCATAAGCTTCGTCACTAATGGAACTGCTACCAGCCAAACGGTAAGTTTGGTTCCACTGCTGTAATTGTTTACCTAGCCGATAACTCTCCTGCCTTATTATTTTACTATTTTGTTCTGCACACTGTTCATTAATAGCACCTTGCAGCGATGCTTGGGCAATATTAATACATACCATTACCCCAACGATTAACCCACCTAACCTATAAGCTGACGCTAACCAATAACCATACAAAATATAAATCATAACTATTCCTTGTTATAACTATTCCCAGTTATTACTAATCCATTGGGATGCCATTCCTTTAAAGTATTTTGCCCTCATTCGCTAAGCATGAAACAACTTCCCTTACTCTGCCTCCGTAAAATGAATTATTTGTAAAAAGCTTCGCAAAACGAATGTTGCTTTCATGAGTAATAAGTTAATTTCTCGAGTCTGTTCACAATTTAGTTACTAATCAAATTCATTTAATTAAAATTCATGATTTATTGATATCGCTGCATGTTGATGCAAGTCCGTGTATACTATGTCGGGTTTATCGCCATCTTTTATGTTTAATCCTCGACTATTCAAGAAATCATCATGATACAAGGCACGTTATATATTGTTTCTGCCCCTAGTGGTGCAGGGAAATCAAGTCTGATTCAGGCTTTATTAAAAACACAACCACTGTATGACACTCAGGTTTCCGTTTCTCATACAACTCGAGCTGCACGACCAGGAGAAGTTCACGGCGAGCACTATTTTTTTGTATCTGAAACTGATTTTTTACAAATGGTCGACAAAGGTGAATTCCTAGAACATGCATGCGTTTTTGGGAATTATTATGGGACGTCAAAACCCATCATTGAAGATGTATTAAACAGCGGTGTTGATGTTTTTCTTGATATCGATTGGCAGGGAGCGCAGCAAATTAGGGCTACAATGCCTGAAGCACGCAGCATTTTTATTCTCCCACCATCAAAAGATGAACTTTATCGTCGCCTAAGAGGGCGCGGACAAGACAGCGATGACGTTATTGAAAAACGTATGTCACAAGCAGTAGGTGAAATTGAACATTTCAACGAGTATGATTACCTTATTGTTAATGATGATTTCAATACCGCGCTGAGCGATTTACAATCTATCATCCGTACTGAGCGTTTAAAGTTAGAGCGTCAAGTTCAGCGACATGATGCTTTAATCAGCAAATTACTAGCAGACTGAGCATAGTTTCAGTATCATATCAGGTCATTTTTTTATTTCTTTGGAGTAGCACACTTATGGCACGCGTAACTGTTCAAGACGCAGTAGAGAAAATTGGTAACCGTTTTGACCTCGTATTGGTTGCGGCACGTAGAGCTCGTCAGTTACAAACGGGTGGAAAAGACCCTTTAGTTCCTGAAGAAAATGATAAATATACTGTTATCGCATTACGTGAAGTAGAAGAAGGTTTAATCAACGGTCACATTTTAGATGTGCGTGAACGCCAAGAACAGCAAGAGCAAGAAGCGGCTGAAATGCAAGCAGTTTCTGCAATCGCTGAAGGTCGTCGCTAATCACTAAGGTGGGTCTGCCTTGTATCTGTTTGAAAGCCTTAATTTAGTCATTCAAAAGTATCTTCCTAAAGAACAAGTTGAATTACTAAGAAAAGCCTATGTTGTTGCACGGGATGCCCATGAAGGACAGACCCGTTCGAGTGGTGAGCCCTATATTACTCACCCAGTTGCTGTTGCTTGTATTCTTGCTGAGATGCGTTTGGACCATGAAACACTTATGGCAGCGCTACTTCATGATGTGATTGAAGATACTCCAGCGACATTTCAAGATATAGAAGAATTGTTTGGTACCACCGTCGCCGGTCTCGTTGAAGGTGTATCCAAACTAGACAAGCTCAACTTTCGCGACAAAAAAGAAGCTCAAGCAGAAAACTTCCGCAAAATGATCATGGCAATGGTAAAAGATATCCGTGTCATTTTGATAAAACTGGCAGACCGCACTCACAACATGCGCACGTTAGGGTCACTTAGGCCCGATAAGCGTCGACGCATTGCACGTGAAACCCTTGAAATATATAGCCCGTTAGCCCATAGGCTAGGCATACACCACATTAAAACAGAGCTTGAAGAGCTTGGTTTTGAAGCGTTATATCCCAACCGTTATCGTGTTATTAAGGAAGTCGTCAAGGCTGCTCGCGGTAACCGAAAAGAGATGATCCAAAAAATTCTTTCGGAAATTGACGGTAGGCTAACCGAGGCAGGTGTTCCTTGTCGCGTAAGTGGCAGAGAAAAACATCTTTATTCCATCTATCGCAAAATGCACCAAAAAGAGCAACGCTTCCATTCCATTATGGATATCTATGCTTTTAGGGTAATTGTGAAAGATGTGGATACTTGCTACCGCGTTTTGGGTCAAATGCATAGCTTATACAAACCGCGCCCGGGGCGTATCAAAGACTATATTGCCATCCCTAAAGCCAACGGCTATCAATCGCTACATACATCTCTCATTGGGCCACATGGTGTGCCTGTCGAAGTGCAAATTCGCACAGAAGACATGGACCAAATGGCTGAGATGGGCGTTGCTGCGCATTGGGCCTATAAAGAGCAGGGAGAACAAGGTACTACTGCACAAGTTAGAGCTCAACGTTGGATGCAAAGCCTACTTGAGTTACAACAAAGTGCAGGTAGCTCATTTGAATTTATTGAAAGCGTTAAATCGGATCTATTTCCAGATGAAATCTACGTTTTCACCCCTGAAGGCCGCATTGTGGAGTTACCTACTGGTGCCACACCTGTTGACTTTGCCTACGCGGTGCACACAGATATTGGTCATGCTTGCGTGGGCGCACGCGTTGATCGCCAGCCTTACCCGCTTTCGCAATCCCTGACTAGCGGCCAAACTGTCGAAATTATTACCGCACCTGGCGCACGTCCAAATGCGGCATGGCTCAATTTTGTTGTCAGCTCAAAAGCACGAGCTAAAATTCGCCAGTTATTGAAAAACTTAAAACGTGAAGACTCTATTAATTTAGGTCGTCGTTTACTCAACCATGCCCTAGGGGCAGGAAATAAACTCACTGATATCCCTCAAGCCAATATTGATGCAGAATTAGCCCGTATGAAGTTGCATTCTATCGATGATTTGCTTGCTGAAATTGGGTTGGGTAATGCCATGAGTGTGGTTGTTGCACGTAATTTACAAAACAACCCACAAAATACACCGGAAGAACAGGCCGTTGTCGAAAGCCGCAATAAACTATCCATTAAAGGAGCTGATGGCGTTCTTATTACTTTCGCAAAATGTTGCCGTCCAATTCCCGGTGACCCAATTGTTGCGCATATTAGCCCTGGAAAAGGTCTGGTTATCCATCATGAGTCTTGCCGTAACATCCGTGGTTACCAAAAAGAACCCGATAAATTTATGGCCGTAGAGTGGGATAACGACACAGATACTGATTTCATTGCTGAAATTAAAGTCGATATGATTAACCATCAAGGTGCTTTAGCGAATTTAACTGCCGCTATTAATGATGCCAATTCAAGTATTCAGAGTATGAATACAGAAGAAAAAGATGGCCGTGTATATTGTGCCTTTATTCGCCTTACGACTAAAAACCGTGTTCAATTGGCAAACGTAATGCGGAAAATCCGTATTATGCCTGACGTTCTACGTGTTAGCCGAAACCGTAATTAACGACCATACCTAATTAATAACTATGAATGAACGCCGCTATCGCCGCATTTGCCAAATGATGGCGATGCGGCAGCCCGACCTAACTCTCTGCCTCGAAGAAATTCATAAACCGCATAATGTTTCTGCCATTGTACGCAGTGCCGATGCCGTAGGGATCCATCAAATTCATGCTATTTGGCCTGACCAACAAGTCAAACTGTCCGTTTCTTCTGCTGCAGGGAGTAATAGCTGGGTTAAAATTATTTCACACACATCCACCGAAGAAGCAATTTCCCAAATAAAATCACAAAACATGCAGGTTTTGGCAACTAACTTGTCGGAACATGCCGTTGATTTTCGTGAAATTGATTATACTTTGCCAACTTGTATTATGATGGGACAAGAGAAAACCGGGATTTCACAACAAGCCCTCGCATTGGCTGATAAACACATTATCATTCCAATGGCTGGCATGGTGCAATCTTTGAATGTTTCCGTCGCTTCTGCGTTGATTTTATATGAAGCCCAAAGGCAACGGCAGCAAGCGGGTATGTACGAGCGTGAACATTGTCTACTCTCACCTGATGAGCAACAAACCTGGTTATTTGAAGGCGGTTATCCTGTACTGGCTGAAGTTGCTAAACGTAAGGGACTTCCTCGCCCATTTATCAATAACCAAGGGCAAATTGAAGCTGATGACACGTGGTGGGCGCAAATGCAATTAACCGAAAAAATGAAAAGACAGCAGTTTGGTTAAATAAAAGGAAATAATATGAATAATGGGCTACTTGATACCATTTCACTGACTTCATTGCACGGAATTGGAGCAAGCCAGTCAGAAAAAATGCGTAAAATCGGTTTGAACACCGTTCAAGACCTTCTTCTCCATTTTCCTTTGCGCTATGAAGACCACACCCGTCTATATCAAATAAAAGATCTCCTACCCGGCACGACTGCAACGATTACTGGTGAAATACTGCAAACTAAAGTCGTATTTGGCCGCAAAAGAATGATGACCTGCTTAATTTCCGATGGCACAGGCAACCTCACTTTACGTTTTTTTAATTTTTCAGCGGCAATGAAAAATAACTTAGCGGAAGGAAAACAGGTCACTGCCTATGGGGAGGTTCGCAGAGGAAATACAGGGCCAGAAATCATTCACCCTGAATATAAAGTTTCGCAAGATACTAGCAATATCAGCTTGCAAGAGAACTTAACACCCGTTTATCCAACCACTGAAGGTGTTCGCCAAGTGACTTTACGTAAAGTCATGGAGCAAGCGCTAGGATTACTCGATAGTGGGAACATAAAGGAGTTATTACCGGAAGAACTTAGCCGGGGCATGATAAGCTTACCAGATGCCATTCGCTTATTACACAACCCTCCCCCGAATGTTGCTTTGAGTGAACTTGAAAAAGGACACCACCCAGCTCAAAAACGGTTAATCCTCGAAGAGCTACTCGCTCACCATCTCAGCATGCTAGCCATCCGTGCAGGCAACGAACGCCTATATGCTGAACCTTTAGTGACAAGTGGTCAGTTAAAATCTCAGTTACTCGCGCAATTACCGTTTTCACCAACAAATGCACAAAACCGTGTTGTTGGCGAAATTGAAGCAGACCTCGCTAAAGACGCCCCTATGATGCGCTTGATTCAAGGGGATGTGGGATCAGGGAAAACTCTCGTTGCAGCCTTAGCGGCCGTTTGTGCCATCGAGAATGGCAAACAAGTGGCTTTGATGGCTCCTACCGAAATTCTTGCAGAGCAACATGCCAATACGTTCAAACAATGGTTAGAACCTTTAGACATTAAAGTCGGTTGGCTCGCAGGTAAACAAAAGGGTAAGGCACGTCAGGCACAGCAAGATGCTATCGCAAATGGAGAAGTTGCGATGATAGTGGGAACACACGCTATTTTCCAAGAGCAAGTGAGCTTTAAAGCTCTGGGGCTTGTTATAATTGATGAGCAACATCGCTTTGGCGTTCATCAGAGGCTCGCTCTGCGTGAAAAAGGTGAACAACAAGGGTATCACCCTCATCAATTGATCATGACCGCTACGCCAATCCCACGTACATTGGCGATGACAGCTTATGCAGACCTAGATACCTCCGTTATCGATGAACTTCCTCCAGGTCGAACGCCTGTCACCACTGTCGCCATACCAGACACTCGCCGTAACGATATTATTGAACGCGTTCGTCAAGCCTGTATTGAAGAAGGCCGCCAAGCCTATTGGGTCTGTACGCTCATTGAAGACTCGGAATTATTAGAAGCACAAGCGGCTCAAGTGACCTGCGAAGAGCTCACACTGGCATTACCTGAATTGAAAGTAGGGTTAGTTCATGGTCGGATGAAACCTGCTGAAAAACAAAGTATTATGGCAGCCTTTAAAAGAAATGAAATTCAGCTGCTTGTCGCTACAACGGTCATTGAAGTCGGCGTTGATGTCCCTAATGCAAGTTTAATGATTATAGATAACCCTGAGCGCCTTGGCTTAGCTCAGTTGCACCAACTAAGAGGGCGAGTCGGCCGAGGAGCTATCGCATCTCACTGCGTATTACTGTACAAAACCCCGCTAACCCATACCGCGAAACAAAGACTACAAGTGTTGCGAGACAGCAATGACGGCTTTGTTATCGCACAAAAAGATCTCGAAATTCGTGGGCCTGGGGAATTATTGGGTACTAGGCAAACAGGAAATGCAGAATTTAAAGTTGCTGATTTATTACGTGACCAATATATGTTGCCAGAAGTGCAACGCCTTGCACGCCATATTCAACAAAATTACCCCGAGAATGCGCAACAGCTTATTGAGCGTTGGTTACCTGAGCGAGAACAATACAGTCACGCTTAAATCTTATATCTTCTTTTTATCCGTTCCTTAAAATGAAAATTGCCGTGAATATTTTCACGGCAATACCTGCTTTACTTGATTTATTATTAAATAAAAACTACCCAGCAATCGTTGGGAATATTGGCAACATTAAATACAATTTAATGACTATCGCATTAACAATATCAATAAAGAAAGCCCCAACCATTGGTACCACAAGGAACGCAAGATGGGATGGACCCAACCTATCCGTTACTGCTTGCATATTCGCAATTGCTGTTGGTGTAGCCCCAAGACCAAAGCCACAGTGACCTGCGGCTAAAATAGCAGCATCATAGTTCTTGCCCATCACACGGAAAGTGACAAAAATAGCGTATCCCGCCATCACACAGGCTTGTACTGCAAGAATGACAATCATTGGAATTGCTAATGACGCCAATTCCCATAACTTCAAGCTCATCAAAGCCATCGCTAAGAATAACGATAGGCTGACGTTCCCCATAACAGAAACTGCGCGGTCAAACACGCGATAGAAGCCAAGGATAGAAAGGCTGTTACTTAAAATCACCCCAACAAATAATACACACACAAATTTAGGTAACGCGAACACCGTGTCAGCGAGCTGACCTGCAATAAAGCTCCCCACCAATAGGCAAATAGCGATCAATGCAATAGTTTCAATTAAAACCATTGAAGTGATCATGCGGCCGGATTGTGGCTTTTCAAATGCAGTTGGAACGTCTTTATCATCTTCAGCCGTTCCAGGCGTTGGGATATTACGCGTTAGAAAACGTGCAACAGGTCCACCGATTAAACCACCAAGAACTAACCCAAATGTAGCACAAGCCATTGCAACTTCTGTTGCACTTTGGAAACCATAATTTTCAGTGAAAATTTTCCCCCATGCCGCACCAGTTCCATGACCACCGGATAAGGTAATTGAGCCAGCTAACAGCCCCATGAGAGGGTCTAATCCCAATAATTCAGCAAGAGCAATCCCTACTGTATTTTGGACAAGTAATAAACCGACAACTACAAAAATGAAGATAAACAATGCCTTACCGCCAGCCTTCAAGCTTGCAAGGTTGGCATTAAGACCAATTGTGGCAAAAAATGCCAGCATCATAGGTTCTTGCAGTGATAAGTCAAAAGAAAGGCTCCAGTCAAATAATTGTTTAAGCAATAAAAGACTAAAAGCAACTAACAACCCACCCGCAACGGGTTCAGGGATTGTATATTTTTCAAGAAAAGGGACTGATTTGACCAGTTTACGCCCAAGCAATAATACTAAGGTAGCTGCTACCAGTGTACCGTAGACATCGAGATGATAC
The DNA here is from genome assembly GCF_028478065.1 of Providencia sp. PROV255. Taxonomy (NCBI): domain Bacteria; kingdom Pseudomonadati; phylum Pseudomonadota; class Gammaproteobacteria; order Enterobacterales; family Morganellaceae; genus Providencia; species Providencia sp. PROV255. The sequence goes on from NZ_JAMPMI010000011.1 coordinate 80,845, forward strand.
ATTCACGTACCTCGTCTGTTGTTAAAATTATCAAAAACTAGTAAGACGTTAATTTCTTCCTTAAAACGCCAAAAGCAGGTTATAGGATTAGAAAAAAAAACTGTTATAAATACAAGTTAAAAGATATAAAAATGTGACAGCCTTATTTAACATTGATCAATATTTTTTACGCGCAAACGATTGCTTTTTAAATTCCTCGCATTACAATGCGTTTTTTGTTGGCGAGAAATGAAGGCAATGAATACTGCGACGTCTGAAAAACAAACTACTGAAGCGACCACACAAACGCAAAGCGAACTCATCTACAAATTAGAAGACCGCCCACCGCTGCCGCAAGCCTTGTTTGCTGCCGGGCAACACCTTCTTGCGATGTTTGTCGCAGTTATTACCCCTGCAATGCTGATTTGCCAAGCTTTGGGGCTACCAGCCCACGACACTCAGCGCATCATCAGTATGTCTTTATTTGCCTCCGGTATTGCCTCTTTAATTCAAATTCGCGCGTGGGGCCCTATTGGCTCAGGCCTGCTTTCGATTCAAGGAACCAGTTTTAACTTTGTTGCACCTTTAATTATGGGAGGTGTTGCACTCAAGCAAGGTGGTGCTGATATCCCATCCATGATGGCAGCTTTGTTTGGTACTTTACTCGTCGCCGCACTCACTGAAGTCATTCTTTCACGCTTCTTACATTTAGCACGTCGCGTTATCACACCATTGGTCTCTGGCGTGGTCGTGATGATTATTGGATTGTCCTTAATTCAAGTGGGATTAACGTCCATTGGTGGTGGCTATGGTGCTATTAGTGACAATACTTTTGGTTCCCCTGATTACTTGATTTTAGCGGGGATTGTATTAGCCGTTATTATCCTCTTGAATCGCCAGAAAAACCCTTACTTGCGCGTTGCTTCTCTCGTCATCGCGATGGCGGTTGGCTACCTTGCCGCTTGGTGGATGGATATGTTGCCAAATGCGCAACCCGTGGAAGCCAATCAGCCAATTATTACTGTCCCTGAGCCTTTTTATTATGGCTTATCATTCGACTGGAACCTGTTGATCCCATTAATTCTTATTTTTATGGTGACTTCCTTAGAAACGATAGGTGATATTACCGCCACTTCTGACGTATCAGAACAACCGGTTCGTGGCCCTTTATACATGAAACGAATTAAAGGTGGCGTACTCGCCAATGGTTTGAATTCAATGGTTTCTGCGGTATTTAATACTTTCCCTAACTCTTGCTTTGGGCAGAACAACGGTGTTATCCAATTAACTGGGGTGGCAAGCCGCTATGTCGGCTACATTGTCGCTTTAATGTTGGTGTTATTAGGGTTGTTCCCTGCCGTTGCAGGCTTCGTGCAACAAATTCCCGAACCTGTGCTGGGCGGAGCAACCATTGTGATGTTTGGTACCATCGCCGCTTCAGGTGTAAGGATAGTCTCTCGCGAGCCACTCAATCGCCGTGCAATTATGATTATCGCCCTTTCTCTCGCAGTGGGTATGGGCGTTTCACAACAACCTTTGATTTTACAATTCGCACCTGACTGGCTAAAAACATTATTTTCTTCGGGGATTGCTGCGGGTGGTTTAACTGCAATTGTTCTGAATTTAGTCTTCCCTCTCGAAAAATAATCTTTCATTCTAGCCGCCAGTGTTGAACATTCTGGCGGTTTTTCTGTATGCTATCCTTAAATTGTCGCTATATTAGACGGTTTCTTTTTGTGTCTATTCGTCCACAAACCAAAGGAGCAGTAAACTGTGAAATGGTTAATCAAATTTACTACCTATGCACTTTTGTTACTGCTGCTATTGTTTATTTTTACTTATATCGGGCTACAAACCCGTTGGGGTGCATCCTACTCCAGTCAATTTTTAAGTAAATTTACTGACTACGATATTGATGTAGGAATTATGGGACATGAGTTTTCTAACCCCGGTGAATTCATTTTCCAAGATGTTAAATTAACGTCTAAAAACAGCGATCTCTCTTTAGATTCACGACAAGTCGTAATTGATATTAATTGGCGAAACCTATTTAGCGGTACGGCTATCAAACGTTTAGTTATCACTCAAGGAACATTATCGACAACCGTCTTACCAAATACGGTGCTGTTCCCTATTTCTGCAAATATTTTGCAATTTGAAAATAGCCAAATTACGCTTAAAAAAGACAACGATACTGTGCAATTCACTGGCTTCACGGGAGGAATTACCCCTTGGAAACCAGCCGAAAAATCCCCTTTTGGTTACGGTGATTTTCGATTTACCTCTAACCAATTAAAATTCAATGGCCTTTCCTTCAAGAATGTTGCCATTACTGGTAAATTGCAGCAGCAAGGAACAGAAATAAGCCAAGCAAGTGCCTACTTAAATAATGGCTATATTGCGGGTGCTGGGAAGGTACTTAGCGATGGCTCTATCATGGTTGACTCCCTCACCATGAATAAAGTCGGCTGGGAAAATAATGTTGATTTCGATTCACTATTTGATGCAATAACGAGTGAAAAATCGCTGCAGGTCAAACAGGTAGAATTAACCAACGTTGATATCCAAGGAAGGGATTGGGCACTTTCTGGCTTAAATACCGAAATTGACCAACTCAGCTTCTTAAGAGGAAGCTGGACTAATCCCAAAGGCAATATTAGCTTTAATGTCGACCAATTCGTCGTAAAAGACCAGCAACTGAGTACCTTAATTGGTGAGCTAAGTATCAATGGCGACAGCCTTAATATCAATAAGTTATCGGGTTACTATAATAAAGGTGTCTTTAATCTCAGTGGGTCTTGGCAACGTAATGATCAAATACTAACCATTGACGAAGGTAAACTCGCGGGTATCTTATATACCTTACCTGAAAATTGGTTGTCCTTCTTCGCAGAACCAACCCCAACGTGGTTATCTGGTTTAAACATCAAAAAGTTCACCCTTTCTCAATCACTTTTGATGAATATCCAGGCACAATTTCCTTTCGAATTGACCGCTCTAAGCGGCAATATCGAAAATGTCGATTTGATTAAACAAAAACAGTGGGGAATTTGGAGCGGTAAAGCGACATTTACTGCAGATAGCGGCACAATCAACCAAGTTCTCGTACGCCGGCCATTTATTGAAGTACGTCAAAGTGGTAAATCCTCAGCGGCGGTGAGCTTAACGGTCAGTACCGATAAAGGCATCAGTAAAATTGGCTTGCTGGTAAAGCAAGAACCGAAAAAAGTTCCCTTTTTACTGAGAGCATCAGGTTCTAATATTGACCTCGTTGATTTAAATCAATGGGGTTGGGCAGGCTTCCCCGCTCAAGTCATCGGTGACTTTGATGCAACATTACAAGGTGATTTGCTCGCCCCATCAGTGGAAAAAAGTTTGAATGGGGAATTGATGGCCATACCATTGCAAGGTAAACGTCTATTCCGTACTGTTGTGAACGGGGTTGTCACCTCTTCAGTAGAGTCCGAAACCGATTTGCAGCCTACTGAGCCTTCTTTGGCAGAACCGCTCCCCGCACTTAGCAATTAATAAAAACTGTCAATTCATAGAAATACAAAAGGCAGGTCAATCGAACCTGCCTTTCTTTTTTAATATTCAATGGGTAACTTTACTTGACTGTTTCTACAGGTAACACCATATAAACACCGCTGAATACAGCGCCTACTTTACCATCAGGGTTACTAACCTCAACGTTCAGTTTTACTCGCGCCTTGCTACCTCGCGCTAAGCGGTCAAGGTCACCGCTCATATTGGCTAAGTCCGCAGTTGCTGTCGGCCTACCGCTTACTGGCTTACCATAACGAATACTGGCATCGACCAACACAATATCACCACCAAGCTGGTGTTCTTGCATTAATAGCCAAATCAGCCCCCACCCTGTTAGGGTAGCTAATGAAAATTGGCTCCCTGCAAATATGGTTTCATGAGGGTTTTGGTTGCCCGCTTCTGGCATAGTGGTAATAAAACGAGTTCCTGTGTATTGGTCGATTCGGACACCCATTTTTTCACTCAATGGAATATACTTATACCAGGCTTGTTGTAACTCGCCACACCAGTCTGGGCGATGCAGAATTTGGTCTAATGTCTCAATGGGTTTGATCATCAAGTAATGGCGCACTGGCGTTTTTAGCTGCCCTGCTACTTGCCCTCGATTTTCAAACCCCATTTTATTGAAAAATGGAACTGCTTCTTCACGAACGCTTGATACAATGCGTTTTACCCCTTCTTGCCGAGCAACAGATTCCAGCGCCATGATAATCAACTTACCAAGCCCTTTTCCCTGCATTGCCGGATTAACGGCTAAGAAACGAATAGCGCCTTCGTTGTCAGCATTAATATACAAACGACCAATGGCAAGAATACGGTTTTTATCATCGACGACCATTTGATGGTGTGCCGTTAAGTCATAGCCATCTTTTTCAGAACCTAGGGGTTGATTAAACGGTTTTCGCAACATTTCCCAGCGAAAATGGTAATAAGTTGCAAATTCAATATCGTCTTTCGGTGTACGTAAATGGTACATCGCTTCCCCCTTTAAAAATGGACTCACACTTGTAGCCAGAAAGTGACAGGGCCATCATTGGTTAAATTCACTTGCATGTCAGCGGCAAATTCACCCGTTTGTGTTTCAACCCCTTGTTGGCGACTTTGTTCAACAAAGTATTGATACAAAGTATCTGCCCTTTCAGGTTCTGCCCCCCCTGAAAAACTAGGCCGCATACCTTTTTTGGTATCAGCTGCTAAAGTAAATTGAGAAACCACCAGCAAGCTACCACCTGCTTGTTGAACATTGAGATTCATTTTCCCTTGTTCATCACTAAAAATACGGTAGCCTAATACTTTTTCACACAAACGTTTGGCTTTCTGTTCATCATCATCTTTTTCAACACCAAGCAAAACCAGCAGCCCAGCATTTATTTGTCCTACTATTTTCTGATCAACAACTACACTCGCATGAGTGACTCTCTGGATTAATGCAATCATGATGACTCTTTACAAAAAGATGGAGCAACGTTAGCCGTTGCCCCACTATAAAATCAGGATATTATTCAACTTCTGCACTAAAATCGTAAGTGCGGAAATATTCAGGAATGGTGTCTTTATTCACAACATGAATACTGCGAATACCAAGGGCTTCTGCGGCTTTTATATTTTCTTCGACATCATCAAAGAAAATAGCATCTGCAGCATCAAACTCTTCGGATTGCAGTACATATTTGTAAATTTCAGGATCAGGCTTACGCATGCCTAAATCTTGGGATAAATATAAGAAATCGGAGGAAGCTGCAATTTCTGGGTAGTGTGCTGGCCAGTAGTCGAGATGTAGGCGATTAGTATTCGATAAAACGACCACTCGGTGCCCTTGTTCACGCAGGCGTTCCATAATATCAATAACTTCAGGTCGTAACGAAATAAAAATAGCGTGCCAGCCTTCAGCAAAGTCTTCAAAGCTTAGTGTAATGTCCATTTCTTCACAAAGCAGCTCAGCAAACTCGATGTCTGAAATTTTTCCACACTCATGTAATTGAAAGATATTACCAAAAGTAAAACGTGATTTGATTTCTTCACTTGGTGTGCCGCTGAGTTCAGACCATTTATCAAATACACGATTAAAGTCGATATCAATAATCACATTACCCATATCGAAGATATACAGCATAAATTTTCCTCATTGTTATTCACTAAATTTACTTTAATCATTATTCGGGCAACTGAACAGCCCTAATTAGTGATAATTCAAGTTATTTTGTCAATTTATCGATTAAGCAATCCACACTTAGCGCAATTAATGAGCAGAAAACCAGCCGATTTATTCTGTTACCGAGAAAACGTTTTTTATCCCAAAGGTGCTATTTCACACCACACTCTCGGTTTTTGATACTAAATGTTAAGTCCCACTATCGGCTTTTTGCATAATGGCTTGTATGTAGCAAGTTACACATAAGCAATGTGAGCTGATATCAATGCATTATCAGTAATAAATAAATCTTAAAATATAAAAGCCAGACTATGAAAATAGATAAAACAATCTCTTGGCCGATTGCTATTCTATGGGGAAGTTTATTTTTAATTCCATTATTTAATTATTTCCCTCTGAATTTCAATATCGACCTTACAACAAAAGTTATTGAACATTTTCAATCCGCCACTCTAATTTTTTGTGTCTTTTTCACTTGGTTTTATATGAGACCATTACAGCAAAAAAGTCAGGGAATGAAATTATTTTGGTTATGGGCAACTATCTGGTGGGTAACATTATTTGGCAGAGGAACAAATTGGGGGCGAGAATTTTTCCCTAATCTGGATCACACTTATTTCAGGCTAATTTCTATTACCTTGATTAGCAGTTTAGTTTTGATGCTATGTGCTTCACCATTAAGAAAAAGTATTGTTTTTCACCTAAAAAACACAGCTATTCCACTTTGGAGCCTACTACTAACCCTGTGTGCTTTTTTAATTTCAGACAGTGTTGAACACCATAGGTTTCTCAGTTCAGTTTTTCTATATCATTCTGAACTTCAAAGCCTTATCGAAGAATTGTACGAAATCCCTTTAATTTTCGGACTATTTATTTCATCACTGTATTTTATGAAAAAAGATAAGCCTTTATAAATAAGTAAGGCGCCGAAAGGCGCCTTACTACACTCATAACTACAATAAAGTAATAAACAACATTACATCATGGTAATTAGTCTTCTTTAGAACGGTTTGCACGGCGGCGATCGTTCTCAGTCAAATGACGTTTACGCAGACGAATAGACTGCGGAGTCACTTCAACTAATTCGTCATCATCAATGAACTCAAGAGCTTGTTCCAGAGTCATTTTAATTGGTGGTGACAGAGTTGTCGCTTCATCAGTACCTGACGCACGCATGTTAGTCAGTTTTTTACCAGTTAAGCAGTTAACAGTTAAGTCGTTAGAACGTGAGTGAATACCAATGATTTGGCCTTCATACACTTCAGCACCGTGACCCAAGAACAGCTTACCACGGTCTTGCAGGCTGTACAGTGCATAAGCAACCGCTTTACCTTGTCCGTTAGAGATCAGAACACCGTTTTGACGGCCACCGATTTCGCCTGGGCGAACATCATCGTAATGGCTGAACGTTGAGTACAGTAAACCAGTACCTGATGTCATTGTCATGAACTCAGTACGGAAGCCAATCAGACCACGGCTTGGAATGACGTAATCAAGACGTACACGGCCTTTACCGTCTGGCATCATGTCACGCAGGTCGCCTTTACGCTCACCTAATGCTTTCATGATGTCGCCTTGATGCTGTTCTTCAACGTCTAACGTCACTTGTTCGAACGGCTCTTGTTTACGACCATCGATTTCACGAATGATAACTTTTGGACGAGATACGGCTAATTCGAAACCTTCACGACGCATGTTTTCAATCAGAACAGATAAGTGAAGCTCACCACGACCAGAAACGCGGAATGCATCTGGGTCTTGAGTTTCTTCAACGCGTAGTGCAACGTTGTGAACCAATTCTTTATTCAAACGGTCAAGGATCTGACGTGAAGTCACGAATTTACCTTCTTTACCACAGAATGGTGAGGTGTTAACACAGTAGAACATGCTAACTGTTGGCTCATCAACCGCTAATGCAGGCAGTGCTTCAACGCTACCGACTTGGCAAATGGTGTCAGAGATATTCAGTTCACCCAAACCGGTCAGAGCAACAATGTCACCCGCTTCCGCTTGTTGTGAGTCAATACGCTCTAAACCTAAGTGAGTCAGAACTTTACCAATTTTACCGTTACGAGTTTTACCTTCGCTATCGATAACCGTTACTTGTTGGTTAGGCTTAACAACACCGCGTTTGATACGACCAATACCGATAACACCTAAATAGCTGTTGTAATCCAATTGCGAAACTTGCATTTGGAATGGACCATCGATATCTACCGCTGGTGGCGCAACGTGTTCCACGATAGCTTCGTACAGTGGAGTCATGTCTTCAGCCATGTTTTCGTGGTCAAGACCAGCAATACCGTTTAATGCAGATGCATAAACGATAGGGAAATCGAGTTGCTCATCCGTTGCACCTAAGTTCACGAATAAGTCGAATACTTGGTCAACAACCCAATCAGGACGTGCGCCTGGGCGGTCAACTTTATTGATAACAACAATAGGACGTAAACCGTGGTCGAACGCTTTTTGCGTTACGAAGCGAGTTTGTGGCATTGGGCCATCCATCGCATCAACAACCAGCAGTACACAGTCAACCATAGACATAACGCGCTCAACCTCACCACCGAAATCGGCGTGACCTGGGGTGTCTACGATATTGATATGATAACCATTCCATTGGATAGCGGTATTTTTAGCAAGGATAGTAATACCACGCTCTTTCTCCAAGTCATTGGAGTCCATAACACGCTCATCAACAGTTTCACGTTCACCGAACGTGCCTGATTGCTGCAATAATTTACCAACCAGTGTGGTCTTGCCATGGTCAACGTGAGCGATGATGGCGATGTTTCTTAAATTTTGAATTGACAAGGATTTTTACCGTTTAATTGACAGGAAAGGAATATGCTTACTGAGCCGTTATTCACACCCAAAACATACTTTCTACGTTAATTTGCTGTTATTTTACACGTTTTTCCGCACAAGTGGAATAAATGTGAAACCCATCACTGTATAAAAAGTTTTTAGCGAAAAAACATTCAGTTGCGTAACAGTGCCAGATTCCCTCACAAAATAATGAGCATCATCTCTGCGAAACCACGAAGTGACAGAATAATACGCTAAAAACTTAATATTAGCAGCCCAAAAAAAGAACAAAAAATAGACTTTCTTTCTTAACTACCAGTTTAAATATCTTTTTGCGTTATTTAGATATATCTAAATTGACTAATTAGATATATCTAAATATAGTAAAACCAGAAAACAAATTCGATATATCTAAAGTTACAAACTAAGGAGTAACTATATGCTAATTAAATCTTGTCGTCATGTATATTATGCACGCCATGATGAAAATCAACATGGCCATCGCGGTGGATGTTGCCACAATGAAGGCCGTCATAGTCACGAACATTGCAACCACGGAGATGACTATTATGGTGATGACCGCCATGGGCACGGTGAACACTGCCACGGTGAAGGCCGTCATGGTCGTGGACACGGTGAACGCTGCCACGGTGAAGGCCGTCATGGTCGTGGACACGGTGAACGCTGCCACGGCGAAGGCCGTCATGGACATGGACATGGTGAACGCTGCCACGGCGAAGACCGTCATGGTCGTGGACATGGTGAACGCTGCCACGGCGAAGGCCGTCATGGTCGTGGACATGGTGATGACCGCCAAAGAGGTCGTGGAAGAGGTAAAGGCCTACGTCGTTTATTCGACCATGGCGACCTTCATATTATGGTACTTTCGTTAGTCGCTAAAAAACCAAGCTATGGCTACGAAATTATCAAGGATATTCAAGAAGCCTCAAATGGCTTGTATGTGCCAAGCCCGGGTGTTATTTATCCCACTCTAACCCTGTTAGAAGAACAAGGCTTCTTGGAGTCTCAGATTGTTGAACGTAATCGAAAAAGTTTTACGATTACGCCGGAAGGCTCTGATCATTTAGCTCAAAATAAAGAAATTGAAGCGGTTATTGCTCGCAAACTGGCTAAAGCACGTGATATGCAACAAGGCAGTAATTTAGCAGAAGACATTGAAATGGCAGTCAGTCGTTTTAAAGCTTTATTACGTCACAAAATGGTTTTAAAACAACTAAACGAAGAGCAGACGCGCCAAATTGCCTCCATCATCAATGATGCAGTAAAACAAATTGAAGAAGTGAATACATTATTAACTAATAGCGATGAAGATTAATGTAGCTGTCTGGCATTAAACCACCTCATTTCTTTTTTATCCGGCCAACCTTATGCTTTAACAGAGCGCAATGTTGGCTTTTTTATTTGAGCTCCACTCGCAAACGCACTAGAACAGTGCAAAATAGTCATTTCATGCACTAATATAGTGCAATACGACCAATGCAGCATGATGAAAATCCCTCGTCCTCACGTAACAATCAGTATTTGCTATAATTAAAAAGTTGGCACGCTTTTCGCTTATCTATTTATAGAGCGCGTACTAACCACTTTTATATGACTAGCACGCCAGACAAACAACAAACACACCCTCAAAAATAGCTTGTGATTTGTTGATTAGACCCGACCAGGAGAGCCGAGATGTCCGCTGAACATGTTTTATCGTTAATTAAAGAGCACAATGTTAGATTTATTGATCTGCGTTTTACCGACACTAAAGGTAAAGAGCAACACATCACTATCCCTGCTCACCAAGTTGACGAAGACTTCTTTGAAGAAGGCCAGATGTTTGATGGTTCATCTATTGGTGGCTGGAAAGGCATCAATGAGTCAGACATGGTATTAATGCCTGACGCGTCTACCGCGATGTTAGACCCGTTCTTTGCCGATATCACATTGATTATACGCTGCGATATTTTAGAGCCGGGCACAATGCAAGGTTATGACAGAGACCCACGTTCAATTTCAAAACGCGCAGAAGATTTCCTGCGCTCCAGCGGGATTGCTGATATCGTTCTCTTTGGACCAGAGCCTGAATTTTTCGTTTTTGATGACATTCGTTTTGGCAACAACATGCACGGTAGCTACTACCATATCGATGATATCGAAGCTGCATGGAATACAGGAACCAAATACGAAGGTGGCAATAAAGGCCATCGCCCTGCAGTAAAAGGCGGTTACTTCCCCGTTCCACCGGTTGATTCATCACAAGACTTGCGTTCAGCCATGTGTACCACAATGGAAGAGATGGGCTTAGTTGTTGAAGCTCACCACCATGAAGTAGCGACCGCAGGCCAAAACGAAGTGGCTACCCGCTTTAATACCATGACCAAAAAAGCGGATGAAACTCAGATTTATAAATATGTCGTTCACAATGTTGCCCATGCATACGGCAAAACAGCGACCTTTATGCCAAAACCTTTAGTGGGTGATAATGGTTCTGGTATGCACTGCCATATGTCTTTATCTAAAGGTGGTGTGAACCTGTTCGCAGGTGACAAATACGGCGGTTTATCAGAAATGGCGCTGTACTACATCGGCGGTATTATTAAGCATGCACGTGCGCTGAACGCATTTACTAACCCAACCACTAACTCATACAAACGTTTAGTTCCGGGCTTTGAAGCGCCAGTCATGTTGGCATACTCTGCACGTAACCGCTCTGCTTCGATTCGTATTCCAGTGGTTGCGAGTACAAAAGCACGCCGTATTGAAGTTCGCTTCCCAGACCCTGCAGCTAACCCATATTTAGCGTTTGCAGCCCAGCTAATGGCGGGTCTTGATGGCATCATCAATAAAATCCACCCTGGCGATGCGATGGACAAAAACTTATACGACTTACCACCGGAAGAAGCCAAAGAAATCCCAACAGTTTCAGGTTCTTTAGATGAAGCGTTAGCCGAATTAGATAAAGACCGTGAATTCTTAACCCGTGGTGGTGTATTCACTAATGATGCTATCGATGCGTATATCGAATTAACCCGTGCCGACATACAACGTGTTCGTATGGCACCACACCCTCTCGAATTTGAAATGTACTACAGTGTGTAACACGCCGTTCCACTGTTAGTCTTTGTTGCCGTGAAGCACTTGCCCCATCTTTCGATGGGGCCTTTTATCTCTAAGGTACTTACGCAACAAAAATCAAATATCGGTTGTTTGGTCTATCAGGTATAATGCACCAAAATAGTGCAGGAGCAACATTACATGAAAACCGAACACTTGCCAGCACCGGAACATATTCTCGACTCTCTCATTAATAGCGTGCTAATTTTGGATTACGACTTGGTTATCCATTACGCCAACCATGCTGCACTCCAGATCTTAACCCAAAGCCAGCGCAAGCTATATGGTACGCCTCTCCCCCTGTTATTCAGCTATTGTTCACTCAATGATGAACTGATGCTCAATAGCTTAAAAGAAGGCCATAGCTTTACCGAAAATGAAGTCACTTTAGTGTTTAACAACCATTCTCATGTGATGTCGTGCAGCGCCCAGCCTTTTTCAGAACAATTTATTTTAGTTGAGCTTTCACAATTAGATAGCCAGCGACGTTTGAGCCAAGAACTCGCACAAAATGCCCAGCAGCTCGCTGCCCGTGAACTGATCCGTGGGCTTGCTCACGAGATTAAAAACCCACTCGGGGGTTTGCGAGGCGCTGCGCAACTGCTCTCTAAAGCGCTGCCTGACCCACAATTAAATGAATATACTCAAGTGATTATCGAACAGGCCGACCGCCTGCGAGCACTGGTTGATAGGCTACTTGGGCCACAATACCCGGGGCCGAAAACGCAACAAAGTATTCATCATATTATGGAAAACGTAACGCGGTTAGTGTCATTAGAAAAACCCGATAATGTAACACTAACTCGTGATTATGACCCAAGTTTGCCTGAATTAGAGTATTACCCGGACCAAATCGAGCAAGTGCTTCTAAATATCACCCGAAACGCCTTACAAGCCCTCGCCGAAACGGGAGGTTATATCACTTTGCGTACACGAACAGCTTTTCAAGTCACATTGCAAGGTGAACGTTATAGATTAGCTGCACGTATTGATATTGAAGATAACGGTCCCGGTATTCCATTGGCAATTCAGGATACGTTGTTCTATCCCATGGTCAGCGGACGACCTGATGGCACAGGGCTTGGCCTGTCGATTGCTCGCAGTTTAGTTGACCAACACGCAGGAAAAATCGAATTTACCAGTTGGCCGGGCCACACTGAGTTTTCCATTTATCTACCAATTAAGAAATAGGAGATAACCATGACGCAGGGAAAAATTTGGGTGGTTGATGATGATAGCTCCATCCGTTGGGTACTTGAACGCGCATTAAATAATGCTAATTTTGCTTGTACCTGCTTTGATAGTGCGAATGCAGTGCTCAGCGCATTAGAAAACTCACTCCCTGATGTGTTGTTATCAGATATCCGTATGCCAGGTAAAAATGGTATTGAGCTACTAAATACAATTAAACAATCGCACCCCCTTTTACCGATTATTATCATGACCGCACACTCTGACCTTGATGCTGCCGTGAATGCCTACCAATCAGGTGCTTTTGATTACTTGCCAAAACCTTTCGATATTGATGAAACCGTTGCCTTGGTCGAACGCGCTTTAAATCATAGTCGTGAACAAAACCATGCAGGCCGTGAAGCTAAACCAGCCACCCCCGTTGTTTCTTCGACGATGATCGGTGAAGCACCAGCAATGCAAGAGGTCTATCGCATTATTGGCCGTTTATCACGTTCATCAATTAGTGTGCTTATTAATGGTGAATCAGGCACTGGGAAAGAGCTGGTTGCCCACGCGTTACATCAGCACAGCCCTCGCGCCGATGCCCCTTTTATTGCATTAAATATGGCCGCCATCCCCAAAGACTTAATTGAATCTGAGCTATTTGGTCACGAAAAAGGCGCTTTCACCGGCGCGAGCCAAGTACGTCAAGGCCGATTCGAACAAGCTAACCATGGCTCTTTATTTTTAGATGAAATAGGCGATATGCCCCTTGATGTCCAAACTCGCTTGTTACGTGTTCTGGCGGAAGGCCAATTCTACCGTATTGGCGGTTATACCCCAGTCAATGTGGATGTGCGGATTATTGCAGCAACCCACCAAGACCTCGAAAAGCGGGTTAAAGAAGGTTTATTTCGCGAAGACTTATTTCATCGGTTAAATGTCATTCGAGTGCAATTACCGCCATTACGTGAACGCATTGAGGATATCCCGCGTCTCGCCGATTATTTTTTACAAAATACGGCAAAAGAACTCGGTGTCGAGGCTAAGGTTCTCCACCCCGACAGCGAAAAAATTCTTCAGCGCTATTATTGGTCAGGTAATGTTCGCCAATTGGAGAATGTCTGCCGTTGGCTAACCGTGATGGCGGCAAGCCAAGAAATTTTACCGCAAGATTTGCCCGATGATTTGCTTGAAGAACATCCACAACAAAATGCCGTGATAAAATCATCGCAAACCGATGCCGTGCCAACACAATCATTGTCATCGCACAATCCGAGTTCTGCCGCTCAGTGGTTTGAATTACTTGAAGAGTGGACCGATAACGCATTAATAGAGGGCAAAGAAGATCTCTTTGCACAGACCATTCCCTTACTCGAACGTACAATGTTAAAGTGCGCGTTGAAATACACCAATGGACACAAACAAGAAGCCGCCCGTTTATTAGGCTGGGGGAGAAATACCCTAACCCGTAAATTAAAAGAGCTAGGAATTGAATAACTTCAAATGTTCACTATCATATTAAGATAATGTACGAAGTAATTTATTACTTCATACTTATCTTAATATTAAATAATTAGACCTTGATATTCAGGAATTAATTATTGATTTTACTATTCCAACACCAATTAACACAATGAATAATAAACAAAATAAAAAAAAGATATTGCAAGCAGAAAGCTTATTATCACCTGAACAGAATTTCAATTTATACAAGTAGCATTAATACAAAAATAACGTCGTTTATAGGAAATTTATAACAATGAACACTGTAGCTTAAACGTATCTATAAATAAGAAACTTCTTATGTAGCCTTAGCATAATTAATTAAAATTAAGGCTACTCAATTGAATTTAATCGAAGATATTCAAAGGGTAATTTAATGTTTTCTGAAAACCGAGATTAATCACCCTGCAATTTTCATTCATATCCTGAATGGTAATACCCTTTATTTATTCAAAAAATGAAATAAGTAGCACTTTTAGACCTACGAAATTCGATAGTTATACTATTATTTCGTTTTACGATAGTACAAATAAAACATTCTTCAAATGTGGTCTGATGTGCCAGGGCCTTATAAACCCAAATAATCACCATATGAGAGACAAATTAAATTTATCTCCCACGTTATAATTATTCTTAGTTTTATATCGTTATTTCACTTTAGTAAAAAACTCATCTAAAAATATATTTACCTTAAGATAAAATAGAACTTCAATTGCTCTCCCATAAGGTGTTAACTTAATTAAAAAAATTAAATACTTTAAAATTTAATTATATTTTACCAAATTTTACAAAACTTGTTTATTTTAAAAAATAGTTTCAAAATACTCTCCAATTGAGTAATTGGTAATTCCACCTACTCAATGAAAAATAAATAATTATCTTTTGGAGAAAAACAAATGAAAAAAAACTTACTTGCATCATTAATTGCTGCAACCTCAATCTTTGCTGTTAATAATGCATTAGCTGCAGATGGTACTATCGACTTTACCGGTGAAATCATTGACCAAGCATGTGAATTAGCTGCGGGCTCTGACGCATTAAAAGTAAACTTAGGCCAAGTATCTAAAAAGGCATTACCAACTGCAGGAAGTACTGCTGCTGCAACTAAATTT
Source organism: Providencia sp. PROV255 (assembly GCF_028478065.1). Taxonomy (NCBI): domain Bacteria; kingdom Pseudomonadati; phylum Pseudomonadota; class Gammaproteobacteria; order Enterobacterales; family Morganellaceae; genus Providencia; species Providencia sp. PROV255. Next base: position 96,241 of record NZ_JAMPMI010000011.1, read on the forward strand.
ACTATTAAATTAATTAACTGCCCAGCTACAGTGACAACGGCTTCAGTTAAATTCGATGCTGACTCTTATATTGGTGACGATGAAGTTATTAAATTAAAAGAAGAAACCGGAGTTGCAACAGGTGTAGGCATTCAAATTACTGACGATACTAATAAAGTCGTTCCACTATTTACCGCATCTAAAGCATACCCATTGAAAGAAAATGTAGAAAATAATTTAGATTTCAGAGCGCGTTATATTGCCAAAACTGACTCTGTAACACCGGGTCCAGCGAACGGTACGGCAACTTTCACAATCAATTATAACTAAGTAACAAATAAGGTTTAAATGGAATTGAACCTTATCTAATAACATTCAATGGTGGTATTATGAGATCTATTATCTATATTTTTATTTCTTTATTTCTGCTAATAAATACTGCAAATGCAGGCGTTATTATTGGTGGAACTCGTGTTATTTATAATGAGGGAAACAAAGATGTTAGTATCAGTGTAGAAAACCCAGATAAGATCCCTTATTTAATTCAATCCTGGATAGATAATATAGATGAAAAAAAACAGTCAGATTTCACTATAACACCACCATTATTTAGGCTTAATGCTGAAAAAATAAATGCACTTAGAATATTTTTAACCGAAAATAAACTACCGAATGATAGAGAATCATTATTCTGGCTAAATATAAAAACGATCCCAGCAACAGAAAGAACAGAAAATTCATTACAAATTGCCTTTAAAACACAGATGAAACTCATTTATCGTCCTAAAGCTTTAAAGGATGTCAATTTTATTGAAGAGCAAAAAAAATTAGTATGGTCTAAATCTGGGAATAAAATTACAGTTAATAACCCAACACCTTATTTTATGAATTTTCAGAGCATCAGCTTTAACGGAACAAAAGCTAATGATGTTTCTTATGCTGCACCTTTCTCAAACGCAACTTTCGAGATTAATAACTCAAATACCAATGGAACAATTAAATGGGAAGTTATTAATGATTATGGCGCCGCGCCAGAAGCACTCGAAACGAAAATATAAAACTATAAAATAAGTTGGGCTTTATCATGAAAATAAATAAAATATCTCTAGGCCTACTATTATATTTAGGCTATACCGCATCGTTATATGCTGAAGAAAAAACAGAAAACAATGTCTACTTTGATCCCGATTTCTTAGAATTGCCGAATAAAGACTCAGTTGATTTATCACAATTTGAGAATAACGAACAATTAGCTGGTGACTACTATGTTGATATTTATGTCAATACTAATTTAATTGGTGCTAAAAATCTTAAATTCGAAAAAAATAGCCAGAACCAATTAATTCCGTGTTTATCACTTGCTGACATTAAAGAATTTGGTATTAAAACAGCGGAATACCCTGAATTGCAAACAGCAGGAAGTCACTGTGTCAATCTCGCCGCGATCCCTGATGCCACCAGTAACTTTGAGTTTGATTCTCAACGTTTATATTTAAGTATTCCTCAAATCGCATTAGACAGAAACCCAAGGGGTTACGTTGACCTAGCTAATATTGATAATGGGATCAATGCACTGTTATTAAATTATAGCTATAACGGGTCGAAAAATTATGATCGTAAAAAAAATGGCTCAGATAATACATCCCATTATGTGAATTTAAGACCCGGTTTAAATATTGGAGCTTGGCGGTTACGGAATTACACCACATGGTCAAGCAATACTGACCAATCTGGTAAATGGGACACCATTTATACCTATGCATCACGTGGCATAAATAGTATCAAAAGTCAGTTAACCTTGGGGGATAGTGTCTCACCTTCAATGGTTTTTGATAGCGTGCCATTTCGCGGAGCTCAGCTTGCGACAGATGATGATATGTCCCCTGAAAGTTTGCGCGGCTATGCACCCGTTGTACGCGGGATAGCGCGTAGCAATGCACAAGTAACGATCCGCCAAAATGGCTACATTATCTACCAAACTGAAGTGGCAGCGGGCCCTTTTGAAATCACAGACTTATACCCAACAGGGGGAAGTGGAGATTTACATGTCACCATCAAAGAATCCAATGGGAGCGAGCAATATCAAATCGTTCCTTTTGCTTCATTACCCGTATTACAGCGTGAGGGGTATTTTTCTTATAGCGTAACAGGCGGGGAATACCGCGCTTATGACAGTAGCATTGATAAAACTAAATTTGGTCAGTTTACCTTAATCTATGGTTTACCTTATGGTATTACCGCTTATGGTGGTAGCCAAGTCAGTGAGCACTACCAATCTTATTCTATTGGTACGGGTCAAAACCTTGGACGGTTTGGTGCATTATCTATTGATGTTACTCATGCAAATTCAACGCTAAGTAATGATGTTACGGAAAAAGGTCAGTCATACCGTTTTCGCTATAACAAAAATATCAACGACATTGGTACTAATATTGCTTTGGCAGGTTACCGTTATTCCACTAAAGGGTTCTACAGTTTAGCGGAAGTCTTTGATGGTTATAGAAATACAAACTATGCACCAGAAATTGAACGCCGCCGTAATCGCGGTGAGATCACTCTCAGTCAAAATTTAGGAGATAGCTTTGGTTCAATTTCAGTCGGTTATATCAATGAGGACTACTGGAATAGTGACCGCAAAACACAATCTGCCACCGTGGGTTACAACAATAGTTGGCAAGGCATCAGTTATAGCTTGAATTATACCTATAACAAAAATACCAATAGTTACTCCTATAGCTCCGGAAGCCGCACGAAAAGTGAAGATGATCATCAACTTGCTTTCTCTGTCAGTGTACCGTTTAGCGTGTTTGATAATACTTTCTACTACAACTTTAACAGTAACAGCAGCAGTAATGGTCCAAGCACAGGCAGTATCGGGCTTTCCGCCTCTCAGCTCAATAACCGCTTAAATTGGAGTATGCAACAAGGCTTTACCACTCGAGAACAAGGCACTAGCGGTAATATGAATGCCTCTTATAAAGGGCAATATGGTGAAGTTTCAGGTGGAACTGGCTATAGCAAAGACAACTATAACCTCTATTACGGGGTTAATGGTAGCTTAGTGGCTCACTCTGGCGGACTAGTTCTTGGCCAGCAATTAGGCGAAACCGCGGCTATTGTAGAAATCCCTGACGCGGGTGATGTTCCTATTTTAAACCAAGCTGGGGTTGTCACCAATAACCAAGGTTATGCGCTAGTACCTTATGTCACGGCTTATCGCAAAAATGTGATTGATATCGATACCTCGGGGTTGCCTGAAAATACCGAAATGGAATTAACCAGCCAAAGTGTTGCTCCAAGTCGTGGTGCACTGGTGAAAGCCAATTTTGCAGCGAATGTCGGGTACCGTGCCATCATGATATTAAGTTTTGCTGATGGTAAACCCGTGCCTTTCGGTGCTCAGGCCATATTTAAAGATAATCCACAGCTAAATAATATAGTAGGCAATGATGGTGAAATTTATTTATCTGGCTTAGCTGAAAACGGCAGTTTTATTATTCAATACAACGATAAACAGCAATGCCAAGTAAATTATAACTTAGCGGGTATATCGAATTATATGGGGTTATATAAAACAGCAGCGGTTTGCCGATAATTGGGAGTCTATCATGAAAATAACACTATATAAATTACCCTTATTATTTGGATGCTTATTTTTTTATTCATATGCATCTTATGCTGAATGTCTTAAAGGCACCTACACTGCTCATCATAATATTCCTGATAGAACAATTTATGTACAATATGATAATTTGCATGCCAACAATTATGTATTAGCAAGTCATAGTATTAGAGCATTCACCGCTGATTATATTTTTGCCATGCCATATGAAAATGATTGTGGTGGATATTTAGATACCTACTATGTAAATGGTTGGTCAGCCAATTCAAGTAAAATTGCACCAACCAATATTCCTGGCGTGGGTGTCAGAATCAAATTTACCAACAATGTCTTACCTGGTTATATCCCAACAAGATCAGTGACAATAGATAAGTCATATACGCTTACAAGTACTAATGGGTATAATAACTGGGAAGTTGAAATATTAAAAACAGGAACAATTACCACTTCGGGTGTGATTAGAAGTGGGCATATTGCAAATCTTACACAATATAACACTAAGGTTGGTACGCGATTTTTAGGCGCTACACTTGGTTTTGGAAGTAATTATCGTATTTCTGTTGTGAGTTGCTCATTAAAGAATAATCAGTCTACATATAATATTAATATGAAAGATTGGTATGATACGCAATTTCCCAATATAGGCTCAACCAGCACACCGGTTGACATTCCAATTACATTAACTTGTGCAGCTGGCACCAATATTAAAGCGACAGTGACAAGTTCTAAATATGAAGATACCGCAACCGGAAAATTAGGGCTAATAGGAGCTAATAGTGCTACTGGTGTCGCAATACAATTATTGGATAAAAATAATAATCCAATCAAGCTGAATACCAAGAACAGCCTGCAAAATAATGTCCCAGCTGGTGATTACATGTTTAATTGGAAGGCACGCTATATAAAAACAGCAGATAATATTACGTCAGGTACAGCAAATGCGTCTGCAACTGTCAATATCCGCTATGAGTAGGAATAAAAAATGAAAATAATATCTAAAAATTTACTTTTACTTAGTAGCTTAATATTCAGTGGGAATTCATTCGCTGCTAGCACTGTCACGTTGAATTTCACCGGTAATATTAGAGCGGCAACTTGCAATATTACCGGTGGTAATAATATTGATATTGACCTGAAAAATATTTCTGCTGATGTATTTCGCAATGCGAGCTCGGGTTCTAACTGGAACACATTTAATATCAGCCTAAATAATTGTTCATCTTTTATTAACCAAGTAAAACTGACGTTTACAGGGACGGCAGATACCGCGGATGTAGCAAGTTTATACAAAAATCAAGGCACAGCTAAAAACCTAGCCGTACAACTACAAAATGGTAATGGAACAACTGCATTAGGTAACCAAAAAGTATTACAAGTTCCGACAAATGGGCAAGCGAATATTAATATTCCATTACGTACACGTGCCTTTAGCTCATTAGGTAATGCCACACCAGGAACCATTTCCGCCAATATTACGGCAACAATTACCTATTTATAAAAGAGAAAATAATATGAGACATTTTATCCTATTACTATCACTAATGAGCTGTTCTTTAACTGCATTTGGGCTAACTGCAAATATTAAAGTACATGGTGTCGTTATTGCTGCTCCTTGTGAAGTCGAAAAAAATAATTATTTAATTGATTTGAAAAAAATTAATATTTGGAATATCAAAGATACGCAGAAATCTCCGTGGGTTAATTTTTCCGTGAAGCTAAAAAATTGCCCTGTCGGTACCACTATAGCTGTAATGAAAATATCTGGCACTCCGGATGCAACAGTCACGGAACATTTTATTAATAATGGTACGGCGAAAAATGTGGCATTAAATTTAGCCAATACTACCAATAAAACAACAATAAAAAATGGTGATACGATTACTGCGAATGTTAATACACAAACACGAAATGTTGAAATTCCATTATCGGCAAGAGTATCCGGTTATGGCAATGGAATGATTGCAGGTTCTTTTAAAAGCCACTTAGAATTCACATTTACATATCAATAGTTAAATTTATTTCTATTATATTAGTTTTAATAGGAGAAAGCAGTATGCCTAATTACTATCCTATATCAAGAATAATTGGCAATAAAATTACCTATTACCGAAAAATGAAAGGCATGACATTAGAGAGTTTATCTAAAATAATAGGCGTTAGTGAACAACAACAATCACGCTATGAGCGTGGTATTAATCGAATTAATATTGATAGGCTTTATCATTACTCTAAGATATTTGAAATTGATATTATAGCTTTTTTTATTTTCAATTCTAGGGAGATCAATGAGATTGAGCATGCAAAAGAAAAATATTTAAATAAAAAAAGTAAATTTTAAGGATGTTTTATGACTAAAAAGAAAATATTATTGATAATAATAGGTTCAGTTTTTGCTTATTCTGCGTATACACAAGCGGCCTGTATTCAAAACCCGAACTTACGAAATGTTGTGGTTAATGTACCTACGAAAACCTATTCATTACAATATGACGATACAGGAGCACGAGACCTCGATACTATTCGAGTCAATTTTAAAGGCTCACAAGTCAATACATTTTCAGGCCCAAAAAGTAATGGCCAATGCGGTGATGCCTATTTACATGCTGATTATGTGAATGGTTGGGTACCAAACGGTAATAAAATTGCAGCCAGTAATATACCGGGCATCAGCATTCAAGTAAAAGCAACGGAAATTGGTTTCTTGAACACACGTTATGGACCACCAACATTAGCTAACCCAGCTGCTTGGGGTATTCCTAACCCATATTGGACTATTACTATCAAAAAAACAGGACAAGTCACACAGGGCGGAAATTTAAAGGCAGGGCATGTGGGAAGACTAACACAGCGTAACCCTGCACCACATAACAGTACGTGGAATTTAACATCGTTGAATATTCCAGCAGGTGCAATCAAAATTAATGTATTAAAGTGTTCGACAAAAGCGAATAGTTATACGGTTAATTTGGGAACTTGGTACGATACTCAATTTAAAGCAATTGGTACGACTAGCAATAGTGTCAATATACCCATTACATTAAGCTGTGCTGCAGGCACTAATCTAAAAGTGACAGTGACAAGTAGTGCTGGGTATGTTGATACTAATACAGGGAAAATTAAACTGTCAGGACAAGGGCAAGCGACCGGAATCGCCATTCAATTATTAGATAGAAACAGCAACCCAATAAAGCTTAATTCAAAGTTTACTTTGCAAAATAATGTTGCAGGTGGCGACTATATTTTTAATTGGAAAGCTCGATATATTAAAACTGCTAATAATATAACCGCAGGAGCCGCAAATTCAACAGCGTCAGTTAATATAAGATATGAATAAATAACACTCAACATCAATCATAAAAAGAGGTTAATTTACCTACAATTTGATTTTTATTGCTAACATCGAAAAATATCATCGAACAATTGATAAATAGCAAATTTACTATTTAATAAAAATGGTTAATATAGATATATAATCTTTACATAGTGTCTAGTTAGCAATAAAAAATATAATTTTAGGAGTCTATATGTCTTATTCAACATCTCACCTAATTGGTAAAAAAATACTTTTTTATCGAAAAACGAATGGGCTTTCAATTAATGAACTATCAGAGGTTATTGGCATCAGCCCACAACAGCAATCACGATATGAAAGAGGTATAAATAGAATAACGTTAGATAGACTGTTCCAGTATGCAACATATTTTGAGATTGATATTCAATCATTTTTTCAATCTATTGATATTTAATAAATTAAGTAATAATACATAACACTAGAAAAACAAATTACATTAATAATATTTAATTATATTCACATTACAATATTAAATAAGTTAGAGAGAACATTATGAAACGAAAAATATCTAAATCTGTCGGTTTAAAAATAAGGTCATTAAGAGAAAGTCACGGAATGAGTGGTAAAGAATTAAGCATGTTATTAGGTATTAGCCAACAACATCAATCACGCTATGAAAATGGTGAGGTTAATATTCATGTCGATACCATTTACCAATTGGCACAAATATTTAATGTTTCACCAACCTATTTCTTTACTACAGCCGTCACAGAGATTAATAGTACAGAGCTCCCTATTAGCAAAAAGAATTATTTCTCGGCTGAAGCTCTGGTATTTTAACTTCTAAATATGAGCATTATATTATGCTAGTAAATTAAATCTCGGTGCTATTTCTATTTATAGTATAGCACCGACTTATTGTTCTTTTTTAGATTCATCCACCAACCAATTATGAAATATCGCCATCGCCGGTGTCATAGCTCTCGATTTTAAACGACTTAGCCAATATCCCCCCAGAGTTACGGATATATCAAAAGGTTGAACTAACACCCCTGCACTTAATTCATGGTTGAACATGCAACTTGGCACCAACGCTACACCGTCGGTTAATAGCGCAGCTTCAATCATCAAACGCGATGAATCAAATACAGGCCCTTTGACACGCCAAGGTTCCACTTCTGCGGCTAAAAACCATTTCTCCCATTCGTCTTTACGATATGAACGCATTAACTGGTGAGATTTTAAATCTAATGGATGTTTCAGCTGATTTGCAACTTTCTCTGAACAAAGCACAGTATGCGCAGTTGAAAACAGTGGTGTATTCTCTACTAGTGGCCATAATCCTTCACCAAAACGAATAGCAAAATCAACGCCTTCAGCAGCTAAATTTACTACATTGTTATGGGTCATAATGCGTAAATCAATATAAGGATATCGTTCAGAGAATTGCGTTAGCCTTGGTAATAACCAACCCACCGCAAATGTACCGACCACTGAAATACTTAAAGCTTCCCGATAATGACCATCCTCAAATTGCAGTAATAGTGACTCGATTTGGTCAAAAGAGCGGCTCAATACGGGCAGCAAGGCAAAGCCTTCTTCGGTTAATGCCAACCCTCTAGGTAAGCGAATGAACAGTTCAAGTCCCAGTTGCTCCTCTAACAGCCTAACTTGTTGACTGACAGCGGCCTGAGTGACATTCAATTCTATTCCGGCTCGCGTAAAGCTTAAATGCCGTGCGGAAGCTTCAAATGCCCTAAGTGCATTGAGGGGTAGCCGATGACGATAATTTTCTGCCATAAGATTTTCTTTTACCTCATCGAATTTTATATCGTTTTAAATAATGCTTGAAAGCATGCATACTATTTTTCAACCACGGGCTACCCGCTGAAAACCGTATATTAAAGCACTTTACACTTGCTATGAAGTGCTTTCCTGTTCCTGTCAGGAATAACTTAAACTTGTACTTATTGGAATAACTCTATGAAAAATCTTTTTCGTCAGGGGCGAATTTTTGTCGCTCTCAGTGTGGCATTAACGACACTATCCACCCATGCATTCACACAAAAAGATGTCGATAATATAATTAAACCTCTAATGGAACAAAAGCAGATCCCCGGAATGTCTGTAGCCATTTCTGTTGATGGAAAACACTATATTTATCACTATGGTGTGCAGTCTAAGCAAAGTTCAGTCCCTGTCAGTGATGAGACTTTATTTGAGATTGGCTCTTTATCTAAAACCTTTACTGCTACACTCGCAGCCTATGCACAAAACCAAGGAAAACTCGATTTTTCGCAAAAGGTAAGCCACTATCTTCCTGAATTAAAAGGGTCTGCTTTCGACCAAGTGACAGTAATGAACTTGGCTACACACACTTCGGGTTTATCGTTATTTGTGCCTGATAGTATTACGAATTCAGCGGAATTAATCCGTTATTACCAGCAGTGGAAACCGACCAAAGCCATTGGGCAATATCGCTCTTATTCAAATCTTGGTGTGGGATTACTCGGTATCGTTACAGCAAAACAACTCAAAATGCCATTTGAACAAGCGATGGAAAAATTGATGTTGCCTGCACTTGGATTAAAACATACTTATATTCATGTGCCTAAAAACCAACAGAAAAATTATGCCCAAGGTTATAATAAGAACGATCAACCCGTTCGTGTGACACCACAAATTTTAGATGCTGAATCTTATGGTTTAAAATCTAATGCTAAAGATCTAATTCGCTTCTTAGATATTAATATGCAAACGAAGAAAGTAGCAAAACCGTGGCAGGAAGCCGTAGAGAACACACATACGGGGTTCTACATGACCGATTCATTTATGCAAGATATGATGTGGGAAAGCTATTCATGGCCAGTATCTCTTGCTCAATTACAGCAAGGTAATCGAGATGAAATGGCGCTCACACCGCAAAAAGTTGAAGCTATCCATCCTGTAATGCCACCTGAAACTCAGGCTTTTTACAATAAAACAGGTTCAACCAATGGTTTTGCAGCCTATGCGGCATTTATTCCTGAAGACCGAATCGCGGTGGTGATTTTGTCCAACAAATGGTATCCAATCCCTGACCGCATTACCGCGACTTATCAATTAATTGAAAAAATTAATGAATAGATTTCTGACTAAGATAAGATGCTCTAAATAGTTCGTTCTGTCGCTAGGCGTCGAAATGAAGACAGCGCGGGGAGCATACACTAAGTATGTGACCCGTGTGGCTGAATGAAGACAACAACGCGACAGGACGAAATATGAAGAGCATTTAGATGACGCGGGAAAACTGCCGCTGCCTCATCTGATTACGCAAATACACATCAAAACACATGCAAATATTACGAATAAGTAAACGTCCTTGTGGTGTCACTTTAATACCTTTATCTGTTATTTCAACCAGCCCATCTTCAGCCATTGGTTTCAGCAGTTCTAAATCTTCCTTAAAGTAAGATTTAAAATCTATCGGATATAACTCTTCGATTTGCGCGAAACTCAATTGGAAGTTACAGATTAAGGTTTTGATGACATCGCGGCGTAGACAATCATCATCAGTTAAGGCGAGTCCACGCCACAGCGCGTGACCTTGCTCTTCAACTTGCGCATAATAGGTTTTCAAATCTTTCTGATTTTGTGCGTAGTTATCACCTAACATACTGATCGCAGAAACCCCTAACCCCAGTAAATCACAATCTCCTTGGGTGGTGTAACCTTGAAAATTACGGTGCAGAATGCCTTCCCGTTGTGCCACGGCAAGTTCATCCTCAGGGCGTGCAAAGTGATCCATACCAATAAATTGATAACCATCTCTGGTGAGAGTCGCAATTGTGTCTTGCAGAATATCGAGTTTTTGCTCCGCACTTGGTAAATCAGCGTCTTTAATTTTACGCTGCGCCGCAAATAAATTAGGTAAGTGCGCATAATTGAACACACTTAAACGATCTGGTGATAATTCAGCCACTTTCTTTAGGGTAAATGCAAAGCTTTCAGGTGTTTGTTTAGGTAAACCATAAATCAAATCAATACTTGTCGAGGTAAAGCCCATCTCTTTGGCCCGTTTAATTAGGGCAAAAATAAAATCTTCGTCCTGTTCTCGGTTAACCAGTACCTGAACTTCTTTATTAAAATCTTGCACGCCCATGCTTAGGCGATTAAACCCTTCATGGCGTAAGTGGTCTATCATATCCAGTTCAATTTCACGCGGGTCGACTTCAATCGACATTTCCACATCATCCGCAAAATTAAAGTGTTTTTTCAATAAACCAACCAAATGGCTGACTTGAGCTTTATCGAGATAAGTTGGAGTACCACCGCCCCAATGCATTTGTGTCACGATGCGGTTTTTTAATAACGCTGCGCGCTGAATAATTTCTTTTTCAATTACTTGAAGATATTCATCGGCTTTATGTTTTTGGCGTGTCACTAATTTATTACAGCCACAGAAATAACAAAGTTTATGGCAAAAAGGAATATGAACATAGAGCGATAAGGGGCGATCAGGATAACGCTGCGTTGCTTGAACAAACGCATTCTCATCGTACTCTTGATTAAATTCCAAGGCGGTGGGGTACGAAGTATAACGTGGCCCTGAATAATTGTATTTTTGAATGAGAGAAAGATCCCAAACAATATTTTGCTCTGACATAACATTCCTCAATTGACCAAAAGCTCAAACTATAACGATGACTTCACTCTATTTAATTTGTTATTCGATGAGAGTGAAAATTTTATAACCTGCATAAGCATTATAGACTCTAAATATTTCGAGTTGCAGCTAGGCGACAAGTGAATGAGTCGCTAGGAGTATACATAAGTATATGACTAGTGCGAATGAACATAGTCAACAACGCTGCAGCTTTAAAATATGACGAGTATAAATATGTTAGAGAAAAGAGACTTGATGCAACATCAAAGAAAAGTGAGTTAGCAGAAAAAATAGCCAAATCCCCCGCTAGCGCGAGGGATCTTTTAAACGAAATTATTTACTTTTTAAGATGCGCATAATGTCATCAAGTTTTTCTTCGTCTTCTTCCTCTTCTTCTTCGCTATATTCAATACCGAGAATATTCATCAGCTCATCGATACGGTCTAAACAAGTATCAACATATTCTTGTTCTTGCGCCGTGATGGTTTCGCCATCTTCTAGGCGTGCCAAAATGCTATCTAAACGGTCATCGCTTTCCAGCATTTCCAGCTCTTTTTCTGGTGTCAGTTTTTCTTTAACAGCTGGCTGTTTTTTCTCAACCGCAGGTTTCGTGACCTGTTTTTCATCCACAATTAAAGGCACTGGCTTTTTGCTACCTAAACGTGGGTCGGTTGAAGTATTTTGCCCACCATTTTGCTTATTAGAAGCCTGTTCTACATAACGGCTGCCAGACTTATGACCGCGATGTTTTTTCTCACGCTTACGCTCACGGCCTTCCGCATTTATCTCTTCTTTAGTTTTACGGTATTTTTTCTTTGGCTTCGCAGCCGCTTTTTTTGGTGCATTCATGGTCTGATACCTTGATAAAGTCAGTTTCTGCTGCGAAATCTAGCAGGATCCCATAAAGGGGGAAAGCACTAGTTTGCAATTTCAGCGGATTTTTTACTCCACCCTGCCTTCGCAATAGTACTTTAATGATTATACCTTAAATAATTTGTGTTGCATGTACACTCATGCAACACAAATTATTTAGAGCATGGAGGTTCAAATAACAAAAAGAGAAATGATTAACTCATTAAATAATTCTAAATAATTCAAGTTGTGGCTAGGCGTCAATCGAGGTTATCTCGGGGAGCATACATAAGTATGTGACCCGAGTAGCCGAGAGAAGACAACAACATCACAGCTTGAAGTATAACGAATATTAATGCGCTATCTTGAGCAATATTCTAAATAATTCAAGTTGTAGTTAGGCGCCAAACGAGGTTATCTCGGGGAGCATACACAAGTATGTGACCCGAGTAACCAAGTGTAGGCAACAACGTCACAGCTTGAAGTATGACGAATTATGAAGCGCATTTTAGGCGTCGACTAGGATCATTTTTAACAAAAACATCGCCGCGACTAAAATCACACACAAACCCAGATCACGCCAGCGACCAGTACCAATTTTCATTGCACAGTAAGCAATAAAGCCCAACGCAATACCTTCAGTAATCGAGAAACTAAATGGCATCATCACTGCAGTAATAAATGCGGGTACAGACTCAGTTAAGTCATCCCATTTCACGCGAGTTAGGCTTGATGTCATCAGCACGCCCACGTAAATCAAGGCTCCCGCAGTTGCATAAGCTGGAACCATACCTGCAAGAGGTGAGATAAACATAGTCAATAGGAATAAAACACCAACGACGATCGCGGTTAAACCTGTACGCCCACCAACAGAAACACCTGAAGAACTTTCAATATATGCAGTGACTGAAGATGTTCCCATCGCTGAACCTGCGACAGAACTCAAGCTGTCTACATATAAAGCTTGTTTCATTCGAGGGAAAGTCCCGCGTTCATTGGTGATACCCGCTTTGTCAGTCACCCCAATCATGGTACCTGATGAGTCAAACAAATTGACTAGCATAAAGGCAAAAATCACACCGGATAACGCTAAATCTAAAGAACCAGAGAAATCAACCTGCCCCACGACACTCGTGATACTTGGCGGCATTGAGAATATCCCAGAATATTTTACATCTCCCAGAGCCAGACCAATCAAAGTGGTCACCGCAATAGAAACTAATACCGCGGCATGAATATTACGTGCCGCTAAGATGGCAATAATAAAGAACCCGAGAGCTCCCAGCCAAACATTATGGTGAGTCAAGTTACCGATAGAAACTAACGTATCCGGGTTAGCCACAATAATGCCGGAGTTTTTCAGCCCCATCATCGCAATAAATAGGCCGATACCACTGGTGATCCCGACGCGAAGACTCAAAGGAATGTTAGCGATAATCCAATAACGTATGCGGAATAGTGTCAGAATAAATAAGCCGACAGCCCCCCAAAATACGGCGCCCATAGCAACTTCCCATGAATACCCCATCGCCCCTACAACAACAAAAGCAAAAAAGGCATTCAAGCCCATCGCGGGTGCAACAGCAATCGGTAAATTTGCCAGTAGCCCCATTAAAATGCTACCAATTGCCGCAATTAAACAGGTGGTCACAAACACGGCTTTGATGTCCATGCCTGCAACTGAGAGTATTTGAGGGTTAACAAAGACGATATATACCATCGTCAGGAAGGTGGTGAAGCCTGCAACAACTTCTGTCCGTGCTGTCGTGCCGTGCTCTTGCAATTTAAAAACACGCTGAAACAAGCCCTGCGGTTGTGCCGAGCTAGAAGATTGATTACTCATTAGATATTGCGCCCAAAAAAAGTTTTTTTCGCCCTATACTACAATTAAAAACCACAAAAAAAAACGATTGCGTAAACTGCAAGGAGCCAAAATGTCCTAACTAACTGATACGCCAAGATGAAATAATAAAAATAACCCAAAATAGTGGAGTGAAAAAATGGTGGGTATTTCACCACCACTTTTGATTTAGGAAAGTGCTAACAATTTTTGTCGACGCCAAAACAATAAACGATGTTTCGCAGCCAGTTTTTGGGGTTGATGCTGTGCACTGAGCTTTTTCGCCACTCTATTCGCAATAATTTCTACCGCAAAGCACATCACAAAATAAATAAATGCAACGAATAAGAAAACTTCGAGAGGATAAACCATTTCACGGTTGTTCACTTGGGTTGCTAAGAAAGAAAGCTCCGCAACACCAACAACATAGGCTAATGAGGTGTCTTTAATTAATGCTACCCACTGGTTAATAAATGACGGTACCATCATGCGTAAGGCTTGTGGTAACACGATATTCCATAATACCTGCCAGCGGCTAAACCCCAAGGATAAACCTGCCTGCCACTGCCCTGCCCCTATTGCTAAAATGCCCGCTTTCACAGCATGAGCCAAATATGCGGAGGTAATCAATGCCAATGCGCATACTACCGTTGCAATACCCGGAATTTCCATACCCAATAAGATTGGCAACAGGAAATAGGTCCAAAAAATCAACATAATGACGGGAATTGCACGAAAAAAGCCTAAAACTGCGGCGAACAGGTTAACCCAGAAGCCTCGTAGCATGGCTAAGGCTATTCCGCCCAATGTCCCTAATACAATGGAGGCCGCACCGGCAAGTAAGCTAATGACTAGCGTCAGCGCTGCGCCTTCAAGTGGTCCATCAGGGAAAGTACCGAATAATAAATATTGCCAGTTCTGCTCAATAACTGAAAAATCCATTTTATACCCCCTGAGCCAAATTACGCTGCTGGCGCCACTGGCCCCACCCCTCCATTACTGCAATAATAGCAATGTACAATACTGTCGCTACCCCAAAGGCAGTAAAGGTTTGCAGTGTCTGGCTATCAACCTGACGAGAGACATAAGACAGTTCTGCGACACCGATGGCCATCGTTAACGATGAGTTTTTCACCACATTCATATATTGGCCCAGTAGCGGAGGCATGGCGATTTTAACGGCTTGCGGTAATACCACTAATTTCATGGCCTGCCATGACGTTAATCCTAAAGCAAACGCGGCATATTTTTGCCCTTGGCGAACACCACGGATCCCAGCGCGAATTTCTTCGGCAATAAAAGGGACGGTATACAAGGTCAAACCAATAAAACCCGCTAAGAATTCAAATGACGGCCAACCCACGGTTATTCCAAATAAATGGATTTCATGGGGAGTATTTAGCCATTCCATTGCGGCAGAGGATAAAATTTCACCGGAAGCAAAGTACCAAAAGAATAACTGCACCAACAAAGGCGTATTTCTAAAAATAGAGATGTAGATACTCACGGCCCAACGCACAGGAGCAATTTGACTATCCTTTGCTGATGCAACTATAAAACCCAATGCAGTGGCTGCAACAATGGTACAAATCGAGATCCAAACGGTGATCAAAAAACCGTAGCCAAACCATTCTAGATACTCGGGGGCCAATAAATGGGCAGACCAAAAATCACCACTCAAAAATTTTTCAAACATTGTTCACGACCTATTGCCTTCACAGCCTGTGATTAAAAACGCATCCCTTATAACCAAGAACCCCGCACAGAGTGCAGGGCTTCATATCACTGAATATTTACCGCTACCCGTTAAGACTGAGGTTGTTGCTCACTCAGTGGCGCAAATTTAAAGTCCCCACGTGGCTGTGCAGCTTTAGTATCTGGCCCAAACCAACGGTTATAAATTACCTCGGCTTTACCGTCTTTCTCCAGTTTCAACAATGTTTCGTTGACGTTTTCAACCAAACGGGTTTCACCTTTGCTTGCTGCCAATGCTTGGTATTCTTTCGTCAGGCTAAATGGGGAAATTTCAAAATCTGCTTTCACTTTTTCAGGTAAATTACCTAATAAACCAACCAGTTTCGCATCATCTTGTGTGATAGCTTGGACGTTGCCATTACGCAGTGCAGCGAATGCTTGCGGCGTATCATCGTACGAAATTACCTTTGTATCAGGGAAACGTTCACGTAAAGTCACTTCCTGCACAGTGCCTTTATCTGCACCAATACGTAGTGGTTTGATATCGTCAGGGGTTTTTAATACGCCTTTACGGGCAATAAATTTTTGGCCTGTCGCAAAATCAGGAATAGAAAAATCAACTTGCTTTGCGCGCTCATCAGTAATGGTGAAATTAGCGCCAATCAGATCAACTTTGCCCGAAGTCAGAAGTGGGATACGGTTTGCTGGGTTAGTGGGACGAAGCTCAAGTTTTACCCCTAAGCTATCTGCAATTTCTTGTGCGATATCCACATCATAGCCCGCTAATTTTTTAGTTTGTGGGTCAATAAAGCCAAATGGTGGATTGCTATCAAACACAGAAATGCGGATCACACCCGCTTGTTTGATATCATCTAATTTATCTGCGCTAGCGACATTCGCTGTCAGCGCTAAACCTGTAAGTAAAACAGTCGTTAGAATACGAGCTTTCATTGAACACCCCTGACGGTAAATTTTTGTAAATCGACCATCACACGCTATCAACTATTACTTAGCACTTGAAATAATATTAAATAATATATTTATAACCAAATGGAATATTAATGGAGACAAAAAAAAGCCACCTTAATAACAAGGTGCCCCAGACATGGTTAAACCATCAATAGACTCTTATCGAGCAAGAAGAAAGTCGGTAGAAGAGATTGAGACAAATGATTGGAGTTGTAGCTTAATACTCTAAATAGTTCGTGTTGTGGCTAGGCGGCAAGCAAGGATATATCGGGGAGCATACATCAGTATGTGACCCGAGTAGCCGAGCGAAGCCAACACCGCCACAGCACGAAATATGACGAGTATTCGAGTAATTATTTATTCGTTAACATCTTCTCAAGACTATCCCCACCCACATGACGGAAATCCTGCCCCTTCACATAGTAGAAAATAAACTCACAGATATTTTGGCAACGGTCACCGATGCGCTCAATTGAACGAGCACAGAATAGTGCTGTTAATACACTTGGGATCGTTCGTGGGTCTTCCATCATGTAGGTCATCAATTGACGTACGATGCCCTCATACTCTTGGTCAACTTTCTCATCTTCACGGTAGATACGAATCGCTTCTTCAAGATCCATTCGAGCGAACGCATCTAATACATCATGTAGCATTTGTACTGTATGACGGCCTAATGATTCCAAACTCACTAACAAGGGCTGGTGTTGATGAGAAAATTTTTCCAATGCGGTTTGACAGATTTTGTCCGCAACATCACCGATTCTTTCCAGCTCAGCAATCGTTTTTGAAATCGCCATAATCAGGCGCAAATCACTCGCCGTTGGTTGGCGTTTCGCGATGATTTTAACGCATTCTTCATCAATGGCCACTTCCATCATATTGACTTTATGGTCATTTTCGATAACTTCACGTGCTAGGGCTTCATCCTGATTATGCATGGCCGTAATGGCTTTGGTAAGCTGCTCTTCGACCAGTCCTCCCATCGTCATTAATTCAGTATGGATATGTTCCAGTTCAGCATTGAACTGCCCCGATATATGTTTGTTGTGATTCAGCGTATCCATCGTCGGCTCCATATCAACCGTAGCGGCCAGTAATATAATCTTCAGTTTGCTTCATTTCTGGGGTAGTAAACATTTTGTCAGTATGGTTAAACTCGACTAACTCCCCTAAATACATGAAAGCCGTATAGTCAGAACAGCGTGCTGCTTGTTGCATATTGTGGGTAACAATCACCACGGTGTATTCTGATTTTAATTCACTAATCAGTTCTTCAATTCGACCAGTTGAAATAGGGTCTAGAGCGGAACAGGGTTCATCTAGCAATAAAACCTCAGGGCGAATAGCAATACCACGAGCAATACAGAGACGCTGTTGCTGGCCACCCGACAAGCTATAACCACTTTGGTGTAACTTATCTTTGGTTTCATTCCATAATGCCGCCTTTGTTAACGCCCACTGCACGCGCTCATCCATTTCCACACGGGATAACTTCTCAAATAAACGCACACCAAATGCAATGTTGTCATAAATAGACATCGGGAATGGTGTTGGTTTTTGGAAAACCATTCCGACTTTTGCGCGCAATAACGCAATATCTTGTTTATCAGTCAGGATGTTTTGGCCATCCAGTAAAATTTCACCTTCTGCTCGCTGCTCGCCATACAATTCATACATTTTATTGAAGGTGCGTAATAACGTCGATTTACCACAGCCTGATGGGCCGATAAATGCAGTCACTTTATTTTTTTCAATGTCTAAAGAGATATTTTTCAGTGCGTGAAACTTGCCATAATAGAAGTTGAGGTCACGTACTTTAATTTTACTATTTGCAATATCGTTTGCATTAATCATGGTTTGCTTTTCTCTCTAAATCTTTATTTATCTGGCGCTTAGTGTTTTTTCTGTGCGAAAACAACACGTGCAATGATGTTAATCAGCAGGACACATAAGGTAATTAACAGAACCCCAGCCCATGCAAGCTCTTGCCATTCAGAGAATGGGCTCATTGCAAATTTGAAGATTGTCACTGGTAAGTTGGCAATTGGCTCGCTCATATCTGTACTCCAGAACTGATTTGACAGTGAAGTAAACAGAAGCGGTGCGGTTTCCCCAGCAATACGTGCAATTGCAAGCAAGATCCCAGTGATAATCCCTGACACAGACGCTTTTAGCGTAATAGATAAAATCATTTTCCATTTTGGTGTGCCAAGTGCATAAGCGGCTTCACGCAAGCTATCCGGAACTAATTTCAACATATTTTCAGTAGTTCGAATAACAATTGGAATTTGCAGCAATGCAAGCGCCACGACCCCAGCCCAACCCGAGAAGTGCTGCATTTGAGCAACCACAATGGTGTACACAAACAACCCTACAACGATAGATGGAGCTGATAATAAAATGTCATTAATAAAGCGGGTGACTGAAGCTAACCATGACTTACGCCCATATTCAGCTAAATAAATTCCCGCTAAAATCCCTAAAGGCGTACCGATAACTGTCGCCCATAAGATTAATAAGCCACTACCTACGATGGCATTTGCCAACCCGCCACCTTCCGTATTAGGTGGTGGAGTCATTTCAGTAAACAGATTGAGGGACATGCCATCAATCCCTTTAGTGACTGTAGAAAATAAAATCCACACTAACCAGAACAAGCCGAAAGCCATAGTTAACATCGAGACAAGTAGTGCCATTCTGTTAACTTGGCGACGCCACGCTTGACGACGAGCTCGTTCTTTTTCATTCACTGCGATAGGTTGAGATATCGACATTTTAACGGCCCTCATTTTTCGCAAGACGCATGACCATTAACTTGGAAATCGCTAACACAATAAAAGTGATAACAAACAGGATCAGTCCAAGTTCCATCAAGGCCGAGGTATGTAAGCCGCTCTCAGCTTCCGCAAATTCATTTGCCAGTGCTGAGGTAATACTGTTTCCAGGCATAAACAGTGATGCGCTATCAAGTTGGTAAGTATTACCAATCACGAAAGTAACCGCCATGGTTTCACCCAGTGCACGGCCAAGACCTAACATCACTCCACCGATTACCCCATTGCGGGTATACGGCAGCACGATATTCCAAATCACTTCCCATGTTGTACAGCCAATCCCGTAGGCTGACTCTTTCATCATCACAGGAGTTTGTTCAAATACATCGCGCATCACTGACGCAATATACGGAATAATCATAATCGCGAGGATAATCCCCGCTGCTAAAATACCGATTCCGAATGCAGGCCCTGAAAATAGTTCACCGACAATCGGCACACTCGACATCACATTACCAACTGGTTCTTGGAAATACTCTGCAAACAAAGGTGCAAAGACAAATAACCCCCACATCCCATAAACGATACTTGGGATAGCAGCAAGGAGTTCAATCGCGATACCAAGCGGACGTTTTAGCCAATTGGGAGCCAGCTCGGTTAGGAATAGTGCTATACCAAAACTAACGGGTACTGCGATAATCAGAGCAATTAACGATGTAACGATAGTGCCATAAATAGGCACAAGAGCACCGAATTCTTCCGCCGGAGCATCCCACTCTTTGGTCCACAAAAACGAAAACCCAAACTTCTGCATACTTGGCCAAGATGCAAAAATAAGGGAAATAATAATGCCTCCGAGCATTAACAAAGTGATGAGCGCGGCAATCTTTACCAGTGCACTAAAAATCACATCACCTGATTTGCTGGGAGCTCTAAATGCCGTTGTTTTCTCGGCCATGCGCTTTGTTCTCATTTCATTCCTGCTCTTTTCTACAGGATTGCGTTACAACGATGAGCGGGTAAGCTCTGTTCCTCAGCACTTACCCGCCATTTCCAACCCTAAGTGCACTTAGAAAACCTAAGTTCACCTAGAATAATGCTTTACCTTGGCTATCTTTAACTTCTGTTTTCCATGCTGCACGTACTGCGGTCACGACTTCTTGAGGTAAAATTGCGTAATCTAGTGCTTCCGCTTGTTTACCACCTTTATCATAAGCCCAGTTGAAGAAATCAAGAACCGCTTTGCCTTTTTCCGCATTCTCTTGCTGCTTGTGAACTAAGATGAATGTGGTTGAGGTTATCGGCCATGCATTCGCACCATCACGGTTTGTTAAATCTTGAGCAAAAGATTTAGACCAGTCCACTTTCTTCGCTGCTGCGCTGAAGCTTTCACCCGTTGGTGAAACCGCTTCGCCATCAGCGGAGATTAATTTAGTATACGCAAGGTTGTTCTGTTTTGCGTATGCATATTCAACATAACCGATAGAACCTGGTAGACGCTGTACGAAAGCTGCAACGCCATCATTCCCTTTACCACCTACGCTATTTTTCGGCCAGTTAACGGTAGAGCCCGCACCAACGTCTGATTTCCAGCTTGCGCTTACTTTAGCAAGGTAGCTCGTGAATACGAACGTAGTACCCGAACCGTCAGAACGTCTAACGACTGCGATAGCTTGGTCTGGTAAACTCACATTTGGATTCAATTTAGCGATTGCTGGGTCATTCCATTTAGTGATTTTACCTAAATAGATATCACCTAATGTGTTGCCATCTAAAGTCAATTGTCCAGACTCAATGCCTTTTACATTTACAGCCAGTACCACACCACCGATAACCGTAGGGAACTGGAATAAGCCATCTTCTTTGAGTTTTTCATCAGTTAATGGGGCGTCAGAAGCTCCGAAATCAACTGTTTTTGCATTAATTTGTTTGACACCACCAGAAGAACCAATCCCCTGATAGTTTACTTTATTACCTGTTTCTTTCTGATAAGAATCTGCCCACTTCGCATAAACAGGAGCAGGAAAGGTCGCGCCAGCTCCGGTCAGGCTGGTAGCAGCAAAAGAAGACATTGCAGTCAGAGATAAAGTTGCTGCCATTACGCTTGCTAAGGTGGTACGCGTCATTTTCATAATCCCTCCGGGGATGTATAGAAACAATCAAGTATAAAATTGTTGGGTGTATGTCACGGTAGGAAAAATAGGACAATTTAGTTACGACAACATGTCGTTTTTATGACAGTTTTATGACAATTGCTGATTTTTTCACTGGCGAGAAAACAAAAACGAAGAAAAATACAATTTTACAACTTAAAATTCAATTAGTTATAAAAACAAAATTTCAAAACTAATATCAAAAAGAAAAATGACAGACTGTCATAAAAGCGAAAAATATTTTTATCCTGCAACTATAAAGTAATACTCAAAACAATTTGTGTTGCAGCTAGGCGGCAAGCGAGGATATCTCGGGGGAGCATACACAAGTATGTGACCCGAGTAGCCGAACGCAGCCAACAACGCTGCGGCGTAAAGTGTGAAGAGTAGAAGGATAGCTCTAAATAGTTCAAGCTGTAGGTAGGCGCCAAAACAGATAGCCTCTTTTCCTACTTGATACAAATAATACTCAAAACAATTTGTGTTGCAGCTAGGCGGCAAGCGAGGATATCTCGGGGAGCATACACAAGTATGTGACCCGAGTAGCCGAACGCAGCCAACAACGCTGCGGCGTAAAGTGTGAAGAGTATTTAGTCTTCTTTCTCTTTAAGAGGAAGCAAAGCCCTAATAGCAAACCCGCCACGCTCACTTTTATGAATCTCAATGCTCCCTTCGTGAGCATCAACAATTCGACGAATAATCGCTAGACCTAACCCTGTTCCTTTGTTGCTACGGGCTTTTTCACCTTGCACAAATGGCTGGAACAGGCGGTGAATATCTTCTTCTTTGATACCTGCGCCATCGTCTTCAACTTGGAACCAAACTGAGTCTTCCGTTTTACCACTACTGACCTTGATCCAGCCATTACCATAGCGGTATGCATTAACTATCATGTTCGTAATAGCGCGTTTGATCGCTAATGGGTTACCATTAACAATCATTGAGCCGGGCTCAAGTGCGGTTTCAATTTCACCGATGACATTGCTTTCTGAGTTCACCGCGTCCATTAAAATAGCGTTAAGGTCACAGAATTCCATATCCATTTCTTGACCTGTTTTCAGGTAGGACATGAATTGACCGATAATCGCATCACACTCTTCAATATCTTTATTAATTGATTCCGCCAGATAGCTATCTTCTGGGCTCATCATCTCTGTTGCTAAACGAATACGGGTTAAAGGTGTTCTTAGGTCATGGCTTACCCCTGCCATTAAGACAGTTCGATCATTTTCTAAGGTTTTAATCCCTGCTGCCATGTGGTTAAAAGAACGGATGGCGGCCCTAACCTCGGTGGCGCCTTTTTCTTGCATTGGGGGCAAAATTACCCCTTTACCAACTTCACCTGCATGATACTCCAATTCAAGCAACGGCTTGTTTTGGTAGCGTATATACAACCATACCCCGGCAAAAATGGTGAGAAAAATCGTTAAGGTATAGCGAAAAACCAGGGAAAACTGATTTTGACCAATTTCAGTCAGAGGAACTCGCACCCAGATATCAGGTGCGAGATAAGACGTTAGCCATAGAATGGGATACTCTCGGCCTAGTTCGAGATGAACACTCGCCTTGCCACCAATATATTCGGACATATGTTCGCTTAGAAAATCATACTCTTTTGCCCAGTTCAGCCCTTCTTCCATTGCCGCTGAATGTGCATAAAAGGTAATCCCTAATTCATTGTAGATTTTCTTACGCAACGCGGGAGATACCCGCACTGAGGTTCCATCTTGTAGAACCATTTTCTCTGTCATTAATGTTCTTACTTCGTATGCCAATACCTTATTGAATTGTTGTAAGCTAGGCATCACAACAAAATTCAACACGACCATATAACTGGTTACGAGGCTCGCAAACAGTAAGGCTACAAATAAAAATAACGAGCGAGAAAATGTACTACGCCTTGAAAACCTCAGTCGCTTCATGCTTTACTTCCATCCGGAACAAACACATAGCCCAAGCCCCAAACCGTCTGAATATAACGAGGATGTGCTGGGTCTTCTTCAACCATACGACGCAAACGTGAGATTTGAACATCAATAGAACGTTCCATCGCACTGTATTCACGGCCTCGCGCTAAGCTCATTAACTTATCACGAGACAACGGTTCCCTTGGATAAGAAACCAACACTTTTAACACCGCGAATTCGCCGCTGGTTAATGGCATATTTTCATCACCTTGGAACATTTCTCGTGTTCCAAGATTTAATTTAAATTTACCGAAAGTAATTATTGCATCATCTTGAGATGGCGCACCCGGTAATTCGTTAGCTTGACGACGTAATACCGCACGGATACGAGCTAGCAATTCCCGTGGATTAAAAGGTTTTGGAATATAGTCATCTGCACCGATTTCTAAGCCAACGATACGATCAACTTCTTCACCTTTCGCTGTCACCATAATAATAGGAATTGGGTTATTTTGACTACGTAAGCGGCGGCAAATCGATAGGCCATCTTCACCCGGTAGCATTAAATCTAAGACGATCAAATGAATAGATTCCCTTGTCAGGATTCTGTCCATCTGTTCAGCGTTTGCAGCACTCCTTACCTGAAAACCCTGCTCAGTGAGGTAACGTTCCAGCAGTGCACGTAAACGCATATCATCATCGACGACAAGAACCTTATAACTTTCCTGCATTTTGTAGCCCTCAAGATGTGCATCTTTCAAATTATTTTTTTAATGAATGTAAGTAAAACAATATTAATGCTCACTAATTTACCACTAACGTAGGATTTAATGAATCATTTTACTCTTCAGGTAGTTAGTGGGTGGTAGCTTATTTCTAACACAAAATAAGTCACCTGCCCTCCTGGCGTATTTACTGTTATTTCATCATCAACCTGTTTGCCTATCAAGGCTCGTGCTACCGGAGAGTCTATTGAAATCCATTGTTTTGTAGGGTTGAACTCATCAGCACCGACGATACGGAATATTCTGATATTTTCATTTTCATCTTCTAGTTTAACCCATGCGCCAAAAAAGACACGGCCTTCTTGGCGGGGATCAGGCTCGATAATCCTTAATTGATCCAATCTTTTGGATAAAAAACGGATGCGCCTATCAATCTCACGCAACCTTTTTTTACCATAAATATATTCTGCATTTTCTGAGCGATCCCCTTGAGCAGCGGCCTCTGAAACAGATTGAGTAACCCGAGGGCGTTCTTCCTTCCACAGGTACTTCAGCTCTTTATCTAATGCATCCCAACCTTCACGTGTAATTAAAAGACTTTTAGTCATAACCTTCAGATTTTAGCCAGTGGAGCCATAATTATAATATTTTATAGAACATAATCTGAGACTTTCCTACCAATAGGCTCAAATTCAGTCTGGAAATTCTCTTTCTCACCAAGTATAACAGTGCAGTAAATTTTTTAACTGTTCTTTCAGTAGGTATTTAAATTCGACATGAATGAAACTCTAAGCCAAATTATTGCAGCGGAACTGCAAGCCCAGCCGAAACAGGTTTTTTCTGCCATCACGCTGTTAGATGAAGGAAATACTGTCCCGTTTATTGCGCGTTATCGTAAAGAAGTTACCGGTGGGTTGGACGATACTCAGCTTCGCCAGCTAGAAAGCCGTTTAGGGTACTTGCGCGAATTAAATGACCGTAAACAGACCATTCTTAAATCGATAGAAGAGCAAGGTAAATTGACACCTGAGCTTGCCTCCGCTATTGACACTACGCTCAATAAAACCGAACTTGAAGACCTGTATCTTCCGTATAAACCGAAACGTCGCACCCGTGGGCAAATTGCCATCGAAGCAGGACTTGAGCCTTTAGCTGACACCCTGTGGAATGACCCTAACCAGTCACCTGATGAACTCGCAAAAACCTATATCGATGCAGACAAAGGTGTTGCTGATGTCAAAGCCGCTTTAGATGGCGCTCGCTATATCCTTATGGAACGCTTCGCCGAAGATGCGGCTCTTTTAGCGAAAGTTCGCGACTATATTTGGAAAAATGCCCATCTTGTTTCTGTTGTTGCAGAAGGTAAGCAAGAAGAAGGGGTAAAATTTAGCGACTATTTTGAACATCACGAACCTGTTGCTCAGGTTCCTTCTCATCGAGCTCTTGCGATGTTCCGTGGTCGTAACGAAGGAATTCTACAGCTTTCATTAAACTGTGATCCTCAGTTCGATGAACCACCAAAAGAAAGTTACTGCGAAGAAATTATCACCCGCCACTTAGATATTCGTTTAAACAATGCTCCGGCTGACCAATGGCGTAAAGCGGTGATCAGTTGGACATGGCGTGTCAAAGTATTACTGCACTTGGAAACAGAAGTGATGAGCTCACTGCGTGAAAAGGCCGAAGAAGAAGCCATTAACGTATTTGCTCGTAACCTCAGTGATTTACTGATGGCAGCACCTGCAGGAATGCGTGCCACCATGGGCTTAGACCCAGGCCTGCGGACTGGCGTGAAAGTCGCTGTCGTGGATGCGACAGGAAAATTAATTGCGACCGATACGATTTATCCGCATACCGGGCAAGCTGCCAAAGCGGCAACCATCGTCGCAGCACTTTGCCAAAAACACAATGTCGAATTAGTAGCGATAGGTAACGGGACCGCTTCTCGCGAAACGGAACGTTTCTTTGCTGAAGTACAAAAACAGTACCCAGAAGTAAAGGCACAGAAAGTGATTGTTAGCGAAGCTGGCGCTTCTGTTTATTCCGCTTCTGAACTTGCAGCGCTGGAATTTCCAAGCTTAGATGTGTCTTTACGTGGTGCCGTATCAATTGCCCGCCGCCTACAAGACCCGTTGGCTGAATTGGTGAAAATTGACCCTAAATCCATTGGGGTTGGCCAATATCAGCATGATGTCAGCCAGACGCAATTAGCGCGTAAGCTCGATGCGGTCGTCGAAGACTGTGTAAACTCCGTTGGTGTTGACTTAAATACCGCTTCTGTTGCCTTACTGACTCGGGTTGCCGGTTTAAGCAAAATGATTGCGCAAAACGTGGTGGACTGGCGCGACCAAAATGGCCAGTTTAGCGATAGAAAACAGTTACTCAAAGTTGCGCGTCTTGGGCCAAAAGCTTTTGAACAATGTGCAGGCTTCTTACGTATCACCAATGGTGAAAACCCATTAGATGCCTCTACTGTTCACCCTGAAGCTTATCCAATTGTCGAAAAAATTCTTGAGTCTGTCCGCCAGCCGCTCAAAGAAATTATGGGTAATTCACAGGTACTTAATGCCTTGAGCCCACGCGACTTCACCACGGAACAATTTGGGGTTCCAACCGTCACTGACATCATTAAAGAGCTGGAAAAACCGGGCCGTGACCCACGTCCTGAGTTTAAAACAGCGACCTTCGCGGAAGGCGTAGAAACCATGAAGGACCTGACTCCTGGCATGATTTTAGAAGGTGCGGTTACCAATGTGACTAACTTCGGTGCCTTTGTAGATATTGGTGTTCACCAAGACGGTTTAGTTCATATTTCTTCACTTTCAAATAGTTATGTCGAAGACCCACACAAAGTGGTAAAAGCCGGTGACATTGTAAAAGTCAAAGTGTTAGATGTGGATATTGCGCGCAAACGTATTGCGTTAACGATGCGTTTAGATGAACAAGCCGGTGATGCGAACAGTGCACCTCGCCGTGCAGCCCCTGAGCAGGACAAAAATACACGTAAGGCTCCTCAATCAAGAGGTAATTCACGCCAAAACAACGCATCTTCTGGTAATAGTGCCATGAGTGATGCCCTTGCTGCTGCATTTGGCAAAAAGCGCTAACTTTTTAATAGGCATCGCAATGTACTTATTGTGATGCCTATATCAAAAAATAATCGCTGTAATTAATTATCCCAACCAATATATTGAACATTATTCCACCCTCTCCCCCGCGTTTACTCCGCCATTACTTTTGCTAACGAAACACCGCAAACTCAATGCTTCGTTGATCCACATCAAGTCAAACTGACGAAAAAAGAGGCTAAATATAACAAAAGGTGGATGATTATGATTCTCATTGTTAATTAGATTTATTTTTGTTTGGCAGTCTTATTACCTGAGCAATTGTAATCTTTAACAATTGTCATCGATATCATTATGAATTAAATGATTAGGAAGACACTATGGCAATACTTCCTCAATGCAGTTACAAAATACTTGGTTTCTCTCCAGAAATCAGTCCTGCATACCGACAAAAACTACTCTCACTCGGTTTACTTCCGGGTTCTGTCTTTAAAGTGGTGCGCTTGGCGCCTTTTGGTGATCCTGTACAAATAGAAACTCACCGTGTCAGCTTAGTGCTGCGTAAAAAGGATCTTGCCCTACTCAATCTAGATGAAGCGACCACCGTTTAAGTATTTCTTTTTTATTATTGGCAAACACTATGAAACGATTAACTATCGGCTTAATTGGTAACCCCAATGCAGGCAAAACGACCCTATTTAACCAACTTACAGGGTCAAGGCAGCGGGTCGGTAACTGGGCAGGGGTCACTGTTGAACGAAAAGTGGGTCGCTTCCATACCGATGACCATAAAATCGAGCTTGTTGACCTACCCGGCACTTACTCTTTGACCACCATTTCTGAACAAACCTCTCTCGACGAACAAATCGCCTGCTACTTTATTTTAAGTGGTGAGGCCGACATGCTCATTAATGTTGTCGATGCATCCAATTTAGAGCGTAACCTCTATCTGACATTACAATTAGTTGAGTTAGGCGTTCCATGTATTGTTGCCTTGAATATGTTGGATATCGCTCAAAGCCAACATATTGATATTAATATTACTGAATTAGAAAAACAGCTCGGTTGCCCTGTGATCCCAATGGTTTCAACTCGAGCAACTGGTATCGATAAACTGAAAAAAGCCATTGATACACATCCACAAAATAGCCAACAAGCCCTTGTGGAATATCCACCCCAGTTATTGCAGGCAGTGGATTCGTTATCTGAACAAATTTCAACACAACAATTTAGCCATCAGCAACGCCGCTGGTTAGCATTACAAATTCTCGAAGGAGATATTTATAGCCGCCAACGCGCAGAAATATCTGAAGGGCAATTACTGGCGATACGCCAAACACTGAAAGAAGGCTTAAACGAAGAGCCTGAACTACTCATCGCTAACGCACGTTATCAATCTATTGCCACAATTTGTCATGCCGCGATTAACAATAGCGCCGCTGAACCAAATCGACTAACACAATCACTGGATAGATTTATTCTGAGCCGTTGGCTCGGTGTCCCTATTTTCTTATTTGTGATGTACCTGATGTTTGTCTTAGCCATTAACATTGGAGGGGCATTGCAGCCTTTCTTTGAAGGTGCTTCTGAGGCGGTATTTATTCATGGTATTCAATGGGTTGGTGCCTATTTCAGCTTCCCTGATTGGCTCACTATTTTCCTTGCCCAAGGTGTCGGCGGTGGTATTAATACAGTATTACCGTTAGTACCACAAATCGGGATGATGTACCTGTTTCTTTCAATACTGGAAGACTCGGGTTATATGGCACGAGCCGCTTTCGTGATGGACCGCCTCATGCAGGCGCTAGGTTTACCAGGTAAATCCTTCGTACCGTTGATTGTCGGCTTTGGCTGTAACGTACCATCAATTATGGGTGCACGCACGCTAGATGCACCACGTGAAAGGCTCATTACTGTACTAATGGCACCGTTTATGTCTTGTGGTGCAAGGCTGGCCATTTTCGCTGTTTTTGCTGCCGCTTTCTTTGGCAAAAATGGGGCTAGTGTGGTCTTTTCTCTCTATATTTTAGGGATTGTTGTCGCCATTTTGACAGGGTTATTACTAAAACATACCCTTATGCGTGGCGAGGCCTCTCCGTTTATTATGGAGCTTCCGGTTTACCATGTACCGCACATCAAAACATTGCTGATTCAAACATGGCAACGCCTAAAAGGCTTTGTGGTACGAGCGGGTAAAGTTATCGTCGTTGCCAGTATCTTTATTGGTGCATTAAATAGTTTCTCTTTCTCTGGTAAGCCTGTTGATAATATTAATGACTCTGCACTCGCTTCTGTCAGTAAAGTCATTACCCCTGCGTTACAGCCGATTGGTGTGCATGCAGATAATTGGCAAGCGACCGTGGGGTTAATTACCGGGGCGATGGCTAAAGAAGTCGTCGTGGGGACTTTAAATACTCTGTATACCGCTGAAGCCATTACTTCTGAGCCATTCGATGCAGAATCATTCAATTTATGGGAAGAACTGGGAGATGCGGTTTCTGAAACTTGGGACAGCTTAAAAGAAACTTTTACCTTAAGTGCGCTATC
This sequence comes from Providencia sp. PROV255, assembly GCF_028478065.1. NCBI lineage: Bacteria > Pseudomonadati > Pseudomonadota > Gammaproteobacteria > Enterobacterales > Morganellaceae > Providencia > Providencia sp. PROV255. The sequence continues at coordinate 126,312 of NZ_JAMPMI010000011.1, forward strand.
AAACCCTATCGAAGCCAGTAAAGGTGATGGAGAGATGGAGTCCGGTTCAATGGGCACTATGGCAGCGAAATTTGGTTCAGGCATTGCTGCCTATAGCTACCTAATCTTCGTCTTACTGTATGTGCCTTGCGTCTCGGTGATGGGTGCTATCGCACGTGAAACCAATAAAAGTTGGATGAGTTTCTCCATTCTGTGGGGCTTGAATGTGGCTTATAGCCTCGCGGCTCTGTTTTACCAAGTTGCCACATTCAGCGAGCACCCACAAAGCAGTTTGATTACCATTGCTGCGGTTGTCCTGTTCAACCTTGCCTTGTTCATATTCTTACGCCGCATGCGTAGCCGCGTAACCCTGAACATCAAAAGCAAAACTGCAGAGCAATGTTCTGGCTGTTCAAGTGATGCTTGCCACTAAGGAATAAAACGATGACTAGCTTGCTGCAAATAAGAGATTTAATCGCCTTATATGGGCAAGCTGACATCTCGCTACTCAGTGAGCAGCTAAATACACCGGTTCCATTAATTCAAGCGATGGTTGAGAAACTCATCAGCTTAGAAAAAATTGAACAAGTCGATATCAACGCTTGTTTAACGGGCAGTAGTTGTAAAGGCTGCCCAGAAAGCACTGATTGCGCTCATTTTGTGTATAAAATCAAATAATAGGCACACCATAAAAAAATCAGCCATGAGTTAGGCTGATTTTTTTATTTATTCCTCGATACGACTTTGAAAATCCAACAGGTATTCGCAAAACTCATCAGGATGGGAAATAAAGGGTGCATGGGCACTATTGCGCATAATGACAGATGGGGAATTAGGGTAAAGCTCATCTAAAATGGGCACTATTTTGCGCGGTACCAAGCCATCGAGATAACCATAAATGCGCAAGAAAGGAATGGGTAACTGTTTTAATTCATCGCGCAAATCTTCGGTACGCAATGATTCAAGCCCGGCATTTAACGTTTCAACCGTTGGGATAGGTTGTTCAAGTACCACGGACTTCAAGGTTCTAGCATCATTTCTTGCGCTTTCTGTCCCTAATGTCTGCAATGCTAAAAAACGCTCAACGGTACGATGAAAATCAGCCGAAAGTTGCTGTTCGAAACCTAATAAAACTTCCGGTCGGATCCCCGCCCAACCGTTTTCTTCTGCTTTAAAGCATGGAGAAGAAGCAACGGTAATTAACCCTTTGACTTCATAAGGATGGTCAAGCGCAACACGACTTGCAACTAGCCCACCAAGTGACCAACCGAGCCAAATCGCGTTTTTAGGCGCTTGTTCCCACAAAATATTTGCCATTGATTGAATATTCATAGGAAGGAAACCTTGGCTACGCCCATAACCTGGCAGGTCAACTAAATGAACCCGAAAGTGCGAAGCGATTCGCGGAATAATTGTTTGCCAGACTTGTGCGTTCAGTCCCCATCCGTGCAGCAACACAAGATCTTGTTTACCTTCACCAACGGTCTGCCAATATAACTTTGCCATCGTTACACTCTCTTCATTCATTTATTTGTCAATTCGTTTTAACGGGACGCTACTATGCTAACAATGGAGGGGGGCTGCTGGCTATGTCACCAATCACTAAAATTAACTCATCAGGGTATTTGTCATTTTTGCCTCAAAGGACTACCTAAAATGCCAACCTGCTGTTTACGCTGCGCTTTACCCTGTGAGCAGCCTACCATGGAGTGCGGACGTTGCCTAAAAAACCCTCCCGCATGGCAGAGAATTATCACAGTAACCCCGTACCAAGGCGCTTTACGCTTGTTAATCCATCGTTTTAAATTTCAAAAACAATCTCAACTTGCTTTTACTCTAGCACGAATTTTTGCGTTATTTTGGCTCACGGGTTACCGCCAACAAAAATGGCAAAAACCGGACTTAATCATCACCATTCCACTGCATCGCCGCCGTCTGTGGTGGAGAGGATTTGACCATATGGCATTAATAGGCGAAAATTTATCCAGATGGTTAAATATCCCCTATTCGCAAAATTCATTATCACGTAGTCGTGCTACACTGGCACAGATTACACTAAAACGTGAGTATCGCCGAAATAACCTAAAGGGAGCATTTACCTTAAACAACTCGGTTTCAAACCTACATGTTGCTGTTCTTGATGATGTTATTACAACAGGTTCCACCATGAATACCGCAGCACAATTGTTGATTTGTGCGGGTGTACATACTGTTGATGCATGGTCACTGTGTCGCACCTTGTAGGAAAGGGGTAAATGGGCGTATTATAACCAACTAAAGCAGTCAACTATTATTGAGCAAATGATTATGATTAATATTACTGAAGCAGCACAGGCTCATTTTGCCAAATTGTTGGAAAATCAAGAGCCAGGAACTCAAATCCGTGTTTTTGTTATCAACCCAGGCACACCAACCGCAGAGTGCGGTGTGTCATACTGCCCTCCGGGTGCCGTTGAAGCAACAGATAAAGAACTAAAGTTCGAGAAATTATCTGCTTATGTTGATGAAATTAGCGCGCCATTCTTAGATGATGCCGAGATTGACTTCGTTACCGACCAACTGGGCTCACAACTGACGTTAAAAGCACCAAACGCCAAAATGCGTAAGGTCTCTGATGACGCACCATTAATTGAACGTGTTGAGTATGTTTTACAGTCACAAATTAACCCACAACTTGCCAGCCACGGTGGCCGTGTTTCCCTGATGGAAATCACCGATGAAGGCTTTGCAATTCTGCAATTTGGTGGCGGCTGTAACGGTTGTTCAATGGTTGATGTCACTCTTAAAGAAGGTATCGAAAAAGAACTTCTCAAAATGTTTGAAGGTGAGCTAAAAGGCGTTAAAGACCTAACTGAACACCAACGTGGCGAGCACTCTTTCTACTAATCAATACCACGAGTATTTGGCACTTGGTTTTTTACGGGTGCCTCTCATTTAACCTTTTATCGGTTGTTACCTACTGTATTTGGTATTTTATGGACCATTTTGAAACACTAACACCAGAGCAAGCTTACCAACATTGGGTGGACGGTACTGCCATACTGGTAGATGTACGAGACCCACAAAGTTTCCGCGCAGGCCATGCTAATGGGGCCTATCACCTCACCAATGAGTCACTAAGCCAATTTCTAGAACAAACGGATTACGAACAACCAGTTATGGTGATGTGTTACCATGGGCACAGTAGCCAAGGCGCTGCACAATATCTGATCAACATTGGCTTTGAATCTGTATACAGCATCAATGGTGGATTTGAAGCATGGTTAAGGGAATATCCACAAGCCGTTACGGCTCTCTAGATGAGAAAACGCATTCATGATCCACATCACCTCTTTTGCTAATCCTAGAATGGCACAAGCCTTTGTTGACTATATGGCTAGCAAAAATATCCACTTAATAATAAAGCCATCACAGGAACAAGCCGTCTTTGAGCTTTGGCTAGAAGATGAGCAATTTCAATCTCAAACCCAGAAAGAATTAGATATTTTTTTACAAGATCCAAATCACCCCCGCTACCTAGAAGCCAGTTGGCACACGGGAAGCGCAGATACCCAGTTTCAATATCGTAACTACCTGACCTGGGGCTACCTTAAAGAACAATCTGGCCCTTTAACTATCGCTGTTATTTTATTGTCGATTGTTGTATATCTTTGGGTAGAAATGACCGATGCCCGAGAAGTTCTACGCTATTTAGCATGGCCTATTGGCGACCAACAAACGGAACTTTGGCGTTGGTTTAGCCCTGCATTGGTGCACTTTTCGCTATCACATATTGGTTTCAACCTTGCGCTATGGTGGTTTCTGGCTGGGCAAGTTGAGCGAAAGCTCGGAACGGGTAAATTATTCACTATCTTACTAGTCTCTGCACTGTTTAGTAACTGGGGGCAGTCGCTGTTTAGTGAAAACAACTTTGGCGGCTTATCTGGTGTCGTCTATGCCCTTGTCAGCTATGTGTGGTTAACGGGTGAACGTCGGCCTGAAAGTGGCATCAGCGTCCCTCGTGGGTTAATGATATTCTCTATTATCTGGCTTTTTTTCGGTTACTTCGATGTTTTAGGTATGCATATTGCGAATGCCGCACATACTTCAGGGTTAATTATCGGCTTATTGATGGGAGTATGGGATAATAGGCACAGTTTTAAACACCAGAGCTCCAGATAAAACATTTTAATAATTAGAGGCTAACGCTGTGAAACAAACCCAGAGACATGATGCAATAGTTGAGCTTGTGCGTCTTCAGGGATATGTCAGTACTGAAGAACTCGTCGAACACTTTGAGGTAAGCCCTCAAACAATCCGTCGGGACCTCAATGACCTCGCTGAACAAAATAAAATTCAGCGGCACCACGGTGGTGCAGCACTGCCTTCAAGTTCCGTGAATGCGGCTTATAATGACCGTAAAATCATGTGGTCAGATGAAAAAGCGCGTATCGCACAACATGTTGCGAGCCAAATTCCTGACGGTGCAACATTGTTTATAGATATTGGTACCACTCCCGAAGCCGTTGCTCACGCATTGGTTAATCACAAAAACCTACGCGTGGTGACCAATAACCTTAATGTCGCCACATTACTGATGCCAAAAGAAGACTTCCGCCTAATTTTAGCGGGGGGTGAAGTTCGCTCAAGAGATGGCGGTATTGTCGGTGAAGCGACCCTCGATTTTATTTCTCAATTTAGGTTAGATTACGGTATTTTGGGTATCAGTGGTATTGATATGGATGGCTCATTACTTGAGTTCGATTACCATGAAGTTCGTACCAAACGCGCGATTATTGAAAACTCACGCTGTGTCATGCTCGTCACCGACCATTCTAAATTTGGTCGTAACGCGATGGTTAATTTGGGCAATATGAACCTGATTGACTACTTATTTACGGATAAACAGCCACCTGACAGCATTCTCAAAGTCATTGAGCAACATAATGTTCAATTAGAGCTTTGTTAATCAAATAATTATCTTAATGATGGTAGCGCCCGCTGCCATCATACTTCTTAGTCTCCTTTCCTATTTTAGTCTCCCCCGCCTTGCCATTGTTTTTTTCTTTTTCGCGCGAAACTCTCTTTTTTTCATTGTAAATAACAATATTTTATGTGTGGGTATTGAAAAAAAATTGTTACCAATATCACGCAGTTGTTATTTTTTTCATTAATAATAGTTGGCATCACTATCTATTTTGACTACAATCAAATGAGCGAAAACGAACATTATTGAAAGTGTTTCGAACATCTCAGGGGGATGCATGGAAACTAAAGACTTGATTGTCATCGGCGGCGGGATCAACGGCGCTGGTATTGCAGCAGATGCTGCAGGTCGTGGATTATCGGTATTACTGCTCGAAGCTCAAGACTTGGCAAGTGCGACTTCATCTGCGAGTTCTAAACTCATTCACGGTGGCTTACGTTATTTAGAGCATTATGAATTTAGATTAGTGAGCGAAGCATTGGCTGAACGTGAAGTGCTATTACGATTAGCACCACATATAGCCTTCCCAATGCGCTTCCGCTTACCTCATCAGCCTCATTTACGTCCAGCTTGGATGATCCGTATTGGCTTATTTTTATATGACCATTTAGGCAAACGTGTCAGCTTACCAAGCAGTAAAGGTCTGAAATTCAACCAAAACTCTGTACTCAAACCTGAATTAACGAAAGGTTTTGAATATTCCGATTGTTGGGTTGATGATGCGCGTTTAGTTGTGTTAAACGCTCAAGAAGTGGTACGTAAGAATGGTGAGGTTCGTACTCGCACAAAAGTGACTCGCGCCTACCGTGAAAACGGCTTATGGGTTGTTGAAGCTCAAGACTTACGTACGGGGGAAACTCATACATGGAAAGCGAAAGGGCTGGTTAATGCCACAGGGCCTTGGGTAAAAGAGTTCTTTGATGATGGCCTGAAATTAAAATCACCTTATGGTATTCGCCTAATCAAAGGTAGCCACATTGTCGTTCCACGCGCACATGATGAACCACAAGCGTACATCTTACAAAATGAAGATAACCGTATTGTATTTGTTATCCCGTGGATGGATGAGTTTTCTATCATCGGTACGACTGACGTAGAATATAAAGGCGACCCGAAAGACGTCAAAATTGATGAAAACGAAGTTAACTATTTACTGAAAGTGTATAACGACCACTTCAAAAAGCAGTTAACCGTGAGTGATATTGTTTGGGATTATTCAGGTGTTCGCCCACTGTGCGACGATGAATCAGACTCACCACAAGCCATTACTCGTGATTACACATTGGATATTCACGATGAACAAGGCCAAGCGCCATTGTTGTCTGTATTTGGTGGTAAATTAACGACTTATCGTAAGTTAGCGGAAGCCGCTGTGAATAAATTAGCGACTTACTATCCAAATGCAGGTAGCCCATGGACCAAAAATGGCCAATTACCGGGTGGTGATATCGAAGGTTGTGACCGTGATGGTTATGCACGCGTGTTGCGTCAACATTATCAATGGCTTCCTGAAGGCTTAGCGCTACGTTTTGCCAGAACCTACGGTAGCAACAGTAAATTAATCCTTGAAGGCGCGAATTCACTCAGCGACCTTGGTGAAGCATTCTCTGCGAATGTCTATGAAGCGGAATTACGTTACTTAGTCAAACATGAATGGGTAACAGAGTTGGATGATGCTATTTGGCGTCGCACTAAATTGGGTATGTGGCTGAATGAAGAAGAAAAGCAGCGCATTGCTCAATGGTTGTCAGAGAATACCTCTGCATAATCGTAAAAATCTCGTTGTTATAAAATCTCGTTGTTAATGGAAAAAGCCAGTCGCTATTATTGACTGGTTTTTTCTATTATTAAATCGTTAGCACGACTTTCAGAAAAAACCCAATCACGATAAGTTGCGTAAATCAATTTAACCTGTTTATAATGTGTGCGAATTTATCGCTCACCCAACTTCGCAGGTACGCCTCACGATGAACTAAGCACTGCCAGAAAATATTTTCCAATACCCTTTTGGTATTCATTTTTCTGTTCCTGGCAGGCAACCGCTTTCATCGACGCTTCTTGATAAGTCAACGACGTTGTCTGTCCTCATTATTTTGGAGGTGCATATGACGATTGCTTGTCACTTTTCACAGCTCAATATTGAATTTAACCAAACCGCCCTTTTTCCTCCGTTAAGCGGGACGCTGTCATGCCAAAAAAATGCCCTAATTGGTCATAATGGCAAAGGAAAATCTGTCTTGATGCGTATTCTTGCTGACCAATTATCCCCTACGCAAGGGAATGTACATTGGAACCTTCCCTTTATCTATGTCGAGCAATTAACGCGACTAACGGGCGAAACACTCGTCGATGCCTTAGGCATGAATGAACTTTATCACGCATTTTCACGCATTGAGGCAGGGAATGGTTCTTTGGCAGATTTTGAACTAACGGAAGATAAATGGCATTTACCTTCCCAATGGCAAAGTTTATTGGATTCAGCAGGACTCGCTATCTCAATGGAAGCCCCCATTGCCCATTTAAGTGGGGGGGAACGTACTCGCCTAGCCCTTTGTCGTGCATTTCTTCATCAAAACCACTTTTTGCTACTTGATGAACCAGATAACCATTTAGATACACAAAGTCGGCAATGGCTCAATCAAAAGCTTACTGAGCATCGAGCTGGTTGTCTCATTATTTCTCACAACAGAACCCTATTAGAAGAAATGGATACCATTTTTGAGTTAACGGAAAAAGGCTTACATGAATATGGGGGAAATTATACGTTATACGATACCCAAAAAAACTTGGAAATCGCTGCAATTGACGCACAAGGTGAACGCTTAGAAAAACGCATTCACCAAGAGAAAAAACAACAGCAAGCCACATTACAAAAAGCCGCTCAACGCAAAAAACAAGGTGAAAAAATTCGCTATGGTGGGTCGCAATCCTTACTGCTGCTTGATATGCAGAAAAATCGTGCGGAGAAAAAGCAATCAAATGTCGCAGAGCGGCACCAACGAGTGATGGATAATCTACAAAACCAGCAACAGGAAAACCAAGAAAGAGCTCGCCATATCAAGCCGCAAAAAATGACGATTAACTATCAAAATGAAGGAAATAAAGTCACAATTTTCGCTTCTGACTTGCGTTTGCTTTACGGTTATTCGTCACCACTCTCATTCACTGTATACAGTGGAGAGCACTGGCATATTCAAGGAGTTAATGGTTGCGGTAAATCAACGCTACTTAAAGTGCTTGCAGGCCTGTTGCCATCATCTTCAGGAGAGTACCGCCTAAGCGGTGAGTTTTGCTATTTAGATCAACACCTCAATTTACTCGATAAAACATTGCCTGTCGCTGAAGCGCTTTATCAATACCAACCTGTATTTACTGTAGAACAGTGGCGCACGCAATTAGGCATGTTGCGGATACGAGGAGATAAGTCATTGTTACCACTACAGCAGCTCAGTGGTGGTGAGCAGCTAAAAGCAACGCTATTGGCACTCACACATAGCCCGAGTCCACCCGCTATTTTATTACTCGACGAGCCCGATAATCATTTAGACTTAGATTCAAAACAACTACTTGAAGCGCTATTGCAGGACTACCAAGGAACACTATTACTGGTTTCCCACGATGACGCGTTTATTGCAAACTGCAATATAACCCACACTCTAAATCTTTCTGATAAATAACCGTATGTTAGGCCACTACTAATATGGAGTGGCCAGATACTTTAATGGATAAACGTATTTTTGACGCGATGTGAAACTAAAAAGTAGGGGATCCATAACACACAATAGAAGCTGCCATTTATGGCTGTAATAATATTTGAGTGATTAATTTCCAATCCAAATATATATGGGAATACAAAACGGGCAACCAATACCATTAAAGTAAATAACACCATGGTGATGATAAATAGCCACTTCGCTTGTTTTTTCCATTTAACTGCGGCGATAAATGTCCAAAGAAACAGTGCAATCAAAACACCATAACCTAGTTGCAAGAGATAGAAACCTGTCGCAAAACCTGGAATATAAAAATCAGAATCCGCTTGAGTTGCCAATGGCCATGCGGTTTGAACTTGTGAAATTTCTTGCAATAACATCATGACTGTTTTGTACAGCATATAAAACAGTCCGATAATTGGTAAAATTAACCAGCCACTAATCCCGTGTAACGGCTTTTTAACCGCTGGTTGAGCCACCGATGATATTATTGCTGGCTCTGTTTGTGTGGTTGATTGCTGAATATCCATTCCGATAACCTTTATTTACTTTTACTTTGCATTTTATCTTCAAGAAATGCTTTGAGTACAATTGCTTGATTATGTTCTGTATTTTTAGCACTGTATAACAGTGTTAAATCACCTTGTTTTGCCTGAGAAACCAACGCCTGCCAAGCCGTTGTGTTATTAAGTTCCTGCTGATATCGTTCGATAAACTGTGCAAACTGATCTGTGTTCTGATGAAACCATTTACGTAGTTCATTAGAAGGTGCAACGTCTTTATTCCAAGAGTCGTGTTGTAAATCTGTTTTTTTTATTCCTCTTGGCCACAGTCTATCAATAAGCACACGGTAGCCATCGTTATCGTCAACAGGGTCATAAACTCGTTTGCATTTAATCATCATTTACCTACCCAATAAAAAATCACAAAATTTCATTTGTTAATTTACAAAGGTATTTTTAACTCGCCTTGAAACTAAAAAATACGGTATCCAAATTGCACAAGCAATTAGTGCCCGAAAAATATCTTTGATATCCGAGGATTCAACTTCTAAATCCAATAAAATACTTGCGAGTATGATATCCGTAACCGTCAAAACTAACGAAAAGATCTGGAAAAAAATATAAATTTTAATTGTGAGTTTTTTCTTTGTAAAAAAGACATAACTTAGAAAAAGCAAGGTCGCGTATAAAATAACGTTACCTAAAACCTCAAAGTAGATGAGCTCTTTAAATAATGGAATAAATGAGCTTGATTGTGGGTCTGTTAATTCAATCCAATATTCAATCACTTGAACATTTTGCTCATAAATAGAAAAAGGCAAAATAATCAAAGACAAAACTATCCCTAACATGGGTAAAATAAGCCATCCACCAATGCCTGTTAATTCTTGCCTTGGTTGTGATGATGGTACCGAAGTGCCATGAGATGAACTGTGACCCTCAGTTTTCATTTACACTTCCTTATTAAATGGATAAATAATATCAGTACAAAATAAATAGCTCTGTACAAGATAACATATCTGCTCTGTAAAAAATGAGTAACTAAATGCGCTAATTCACAATAATATTGTGAATAAAGAAAAATCTGACAAGGCCATCATTATGCAAATATTTACCGCACAGCTAACTCTCCCTACCAATTACCTTTATGGTGATTTTTTTGCCTTTCATCTGAGAGATCAACACAATGTCGCGGAAATAGTGGAAGAAAACACATTACACAAGGGCATAATATGGCAACAACATGCAACAAAAATGACATTGGAGCTTCAAAAGCAACACGCAACGATTTCATTAGCAATTGACTCCCCATCTATCATTATCAATGAACCAGACCTATTAACGCTGGCACAGCATGTACTCGGCTTAAAACAGAATATTGATGAGTTCGAAAAACACCACCTTGAAACTCCAGTACTTGGTCAGCTCATTGGAAAGCAAAGAGGATTAAGGATTTATCAATCTGCCAGCGCATTTGAAGCGTTAGTTTGGGCTATTATAGGCCAACAAATTAGTGTTCATGCGGCTATCGCCATTCGTCGGCGCTTTATTCAAGCTGTGGGAATTCAGCACACTTCAGGTATTTGGTGTTTCCCCAACACTCCACAAATCAAGTTAGTTGATGACGAAACCCTGCGACAAACGGGCTTTTCAAACGGTAAAATTATCGCCCTCAGAGCCCTTTGTGAAGCCATCGAAAATCAACAAATTGATTTATCACAGCAGGTTACTCACTCCAATGCGAATCAAATAACTGAGCAATTATTACAAATCAAAGGTATTGGCCCTTGGACTGTAAGCTATGCTTTACTACGAGGATTCAATTACTTAGATGGCTCATTACATGGGGATGTAGCGGTAAGACGTAATCTACAAACATTGCTCGCGAAATCAGAACAGCCTACCGCCAAAGAAACGGAAAAATGGTTGGAGCAATTCTCCCCATGGCGCGCACTGGTTGCCGCCCATTTGTGGCGTAGTCAGTCAGCCGCAGGATATTGATAAATAAAAAAGCCCAATCCATCTGAATTGGGCTTTCCCGCTATTCACAATAATGACTTAACGTAGCCAGTTTGTTTTCACTAATTGAACGACTTCATCACCGCGACCACTCATAATCGCTTTTAACATATATAGGCTAAAGCCTTTTGCTTCTTGTGCTGCGATTTCTGGCGGCATAGACAGCTCTTGTTTGGCAGTCAAGACATCAACCACCACTGGCCCATCATGGGCAAAAGCTTCTTTTAATGCACCGTCTAGATCTTCACTTTTTTCAACACGAATGCCTTTGATACCCGCGGCATTCGCAATCGCTGCAAAGTTAGGGTTCTGTAAATCCGTTCCCGCTGTCAAGAAACCTGCCACTTTCATTTCCATGGCCACAAAACCAAGTACGCCATTGTTATGAATGATGATTTTTACTGGTAATTGCATTTGGGAAAGAGAGATAAAATCTCCCATTAACATACTGAAACCACCATCGCCACACATTGCAACCACTTGGCGTTTTTTATCAACGGCTTGTGCACCAATAGCCTGTGGCATCGCATTCGCCATTGACCCATGGTTAAAGGAGCCGATTAAGCGGCGCTTACCGTTCATTTTCAAGTAACGGGCTGCCCATACTGTCGGGGTTCCCACGTCACAAGTGAAAATCGCGTCATCGGCGGCTAATTCACTAATTTTTGTTGCAAGATACTGTGGATGTATTAATCCCTCATGACCCGGTTTAGCGAGGTCATCTAACCCTTTTCTAGCCTCTGCATAATGTTTTAAAGCGCCATCAAGGTGTTTTGTATCCTGTTTAGCCTCTAAATGTGGCTGTAATGCATCTAATGTTGCTTTGATATCACCAATCAGGCCCATATCTATATGGCAATGAGAACCCAAACTACCTGCATTAATATCAACCTGAATAATTTTAGCTTCGCTTGGATAGAAAGGACGGTATGGAAATTGTGTTCCTAACAAAACAACTGTATCTGCGTTCATCATCGCGTGGTAACCCGATGAAAATCCTATCAAGCCTGTCATTCCAACACTGTATGGGTTATTCCATTCAATATGTTCTTTACCACGTAACGCATGTACTACCGGTGCTTTTAGTGTTTCTGCTAGCTTAACCACTTCATCGTGAGCGCCTGCGCAGCCATTTCCACAGAATAACGTGATATTCTTAGATTGATTCAGCAGTTCGGCGAGTTTTTCAATTTCACTCCGCTGAGGCATAATAAGTGGCGCTTGTGGCTGATACCATGTTTCTTTCGCTGATTCTGGTGCATCTTTTAGCGCAATATCCCCCGGTATTACGACCACTGATACCCCTTTATTCAAAATTGCTTTACGCATAGCGATGCCAAGGACCTGTGGAATTTGCTCTGGGTTAGAGACCATTTCACAGTAATGGCTGCATTCACGGAATAATTCAGTTGGGTGAGTTTCTTGGAAATAATTACTACCAATTTCGCTGGATGGGATATGAGCAGCAATCGCCAATACGGGTACGCGATTACGGTGGCAATCATACAACCCATTAATAAGATGCATATTTCCTGGCCCGCAAGAGCCTGCACATACGGCTAAATTACCGGTTAGCTGAGCTTCTGAACCCGCAGCAAAGGCAGCCACTTCCTCATGACGAGTTCCTAGCCACTCAATAGCGCCTTGACGACGCAAGCTGTCGGTTAAGCCATTTAACGAGTCTCCTGTAACGCCCCAAATACGTTTAACACCTGCATTATCAAGTACTTTTGCAATATAGGATGCAACACTCTGTTTTTTCATAATGGCACTCTTTTAAGTCGGATGTGATACCCTTGATATCTTGCAGTACAAAATATGAAGGGTATTTTTAGATGCATAACAACATTCAAAATAGAATTTTGTCATACTCGCTTATATCAAACCCAATATCGACAATAGATTGATTGTAACTAAGTAAATTCCTCATTCCTACTCATCAAATTAAATATAAAATAGAACAGCATAATCCACCGTTATTATCAAAAGAAGAGGATAGCAACAAGATAAATAAATAGACGAGTTATTAATAGCTTAAGCAAAACAAGAGCATCGTAAAAGGATGGGGTTATCTTCATATATTCTTCATCGCAACAATACCATTATTTCGACCATATTAAATTGCTAACCTTATATATTTATGACAGGCTAAAACTCACCTATCAAAATGTATTAAATTGATTTTAAACAATTTATTTTTACCCACTCCTTTACTGAGTATCTATTTTTTCAATTATTCAGTTCAATCGTTATATTACTAACACAAAATCCTATCAAAGCATATGTATTAGTATAAAACACCTATATTTTACATTTGTTCGATATTAATGTAGTATTAGTACTGTATTTTTTAACTCAAGGTGGCTTTTTTGCTGTATTTACAACACAAACACTCTCATTATTCTACCCACGACGTACCTATTTTAGCCTGGTATTTCAGCGCGACATAAAAACACTAAAAACTTATCTATTACGTAAACAACGTCTATTCTAAATAATAAGGTTTGATATTTTACCGATGTATGAAAACCCACATCTTAAATGCTGTTGTTTCGGTTATTGAAATTAAAATAAGAGGATGGTTTCATGAGATTCAAGAAGAAAAAAGAAAAACCGTTAAATATTAGTGATATTACTATTATTGATGACGGTAAACTCAAAAAAGCAATTACCGCGGCTTCGCTGGGTAATGCGATGGAATGGTTTGATTTTGGGGTATATGGTTTCTTAGCCTATGTTCTCGGTCAGGTTTTCTTTCCGGACGCATCACCGAGCGTACAGATGATTGCCGCATTAGCCACTTTCTCCGTGCCTTTCTTAGTTAGGCCATTAGGGGGGGTCGTTTTTGGTATCTTAGGTGACAAATACGGCCGTCAAAAAGTCCTTTCGATGACGATTATCATCATGGCAGTCAGTACCTTCTGTATTGGTTTGATTCCATCCTATGAGAGCATCGGTATCTGGGCCCCCATTCTGTTATTAATTGCTAAGTTAGCTCAAGGTTTCTCGGTAGGTGGTGAATATTCTGGTGCAGCAATCTTTGTTGCTGAATACTCACCAGACCGTAAACGTGGCTTTATGGGAAGTTGGTTAGACTTTGGCTCTATCGCCGGTTTTGTCTTAGGTGCGGGTGTCGTAGTACTAATTTCCAGTATCGTTGGGGAAGCTAACTTCCATGATTGGGGCTGGAGAATTCCGTTCTTCTTAGCGTTACCGTTAGGGATCATCGGGTTATATCTACGTCATTCACTGGAAGAAACTCCTGCGTTCCAACAACATGTTGAATCGTTAGAAAAACAAGATAAAGCCAATATTCAAAATCCACCAAAAATCTCAGTACGTGAAGTGGCGACTAAGTATTGGAAAAGCTTGATGATTTGTGTTGGCTTGGTTATCGCAACCAACGTGACTTACTATATGTTGCTGACCTACATGCCAAGTTACTTATCACACAACCTGAATTACTCTACTGACCATGGTGTGCTAATTATTATTGCAATTATGATTGGTATGTTATTTGTTCAACCGATTATCGGTTTAACCAGTGATAAAATTGGTCGTCGCCCATTTGTCATTACCGGTAGCGTAGGGCTGATTTTATTGGCATACCCTGCGTTTATGTTAATCAACAGTGGTTCTGTTGGCTTAATTTTCCTGGGTTTATTGATTTTAGCGGTGCTGTTGAACTGTTTTACAGGGGTTATGGCATCTATTTTACCCGCGATTTTCCCAACTCATATTCGTTACAGTGCGTTAGCTATTGCCTTTAATATTTCAGTATTAATTGCCGGTGCGACACCGACTGTTGCGGCATGGTTGGTCGAATCAACTACTGACTTATACATGCCAGCGTATTACTTAATCGTGATTGCTTTAATTGGTTTATATACGGGTATCAGAATGCCAGAAACGGCGAATAAACCATTACGCGGGGCAACACCTGCTGCATCAGATAAAGCCGAGGCAAAAGAAATTCTTAGCGAGCACTTTGACAATATTGAGCAGAAAGTTGAAGATATTGACCAACAAATTGCTGAGCTTGAGAAAAAACGCCAATCCTTAATCAATCAGCATCCTAAATTAGATTAAATATGAAAGGGCCGTTTACCGGCCCTTTCAGGTTGTTGACAAAGCGGGATAAAAGCGTGGTTTTTCCCGCTTTGTGTTATCAGCCGAAATTCAATAAATTGATTTTCCTAGTTTATTTTCAAAACCTATTGTTTTGATTCCAACAAAACATCAACCAAGGAGGGAGGTAATGGCAGCCAAACACGTTTGTCATCTTATCTGGTTTCGCAATGATCTGCGGGTCACCGATAACAAAGCGCTTTCCTCCGCCTGTGCAGACCCAGATGCGAAAGTCATTGCCCTTTTTACTGCAACCCCTAAGCAGTGGCAACAACATGATATGGCTGAGCGACAAATCTCATTCATTCACCAAAACCTTGCTGAACTGCAAAATTCACTCGCTGAGCTTGGTATTCCACTGGTTTGTCAAACTGTGGCTAATTTTGCCGACGCAGCACAATGGGTACTCGATTACGCAAAGACACAGCAAGCGGATGCCTTGTTTTTTAATCGGCAATATGAGTGGAACGAAAAACAACGAGACGAGTGGTTAATCAATCAACCTCATGGGTTGCATATCCATGCTTTCGATGACTATTTATTACTACCACCCGGCTCCGTGGCGACTCAAAAAGGGGAGATGTATCAAGTTTATACTCCCTTTCGCCGAGCCTTCCTCACCCAACTTACCGTGACAGATTGCCGTTCACTACGAGCCCCAGAAAAACGAGCTGCCCCTATCAACATTGATAGGGCTTCACCGTTATTTCCGCATCAGCCAATTGAAGACTTCCAGCAATTTCCTGCCGGTGAAAAATCGGCTTTAACGCGACTCAGGCAGTTTTGTTCCCAGAAAGTCGGCGATTATCAAAATGATAGAGATATTCCCTCTATTGATGGTACCAGCCAATTATCACCTTACCTCGCGGTGGGGGTCCTATCCCCTCGCCAATGCTTCAACCGATTACAAGCAGAGAACCCCCAAGTGTTAGATCACCCTGATAGTGGGGCGTTCACGTGGTTAAATGAGTTAGTCTGGCGTGAATTTTATTCACATCTTTTAGTCGCATTTCCACGCCTAAGCCGCCACCAACCATTTATTGAATGGACACAACATATTCACTGGAATGATTCTTCGACCGATTTTGCAGCATGGAAAACAGGACAAACGGGTTATCCTATTGTGGACGCGGCTATGCGCCAACTGAATACAACGGGCTGGATGCATAACCGTCTACGAATGATTGTGGCCAGTTTTTTAGTCAAAGACTTACTGATTGATTGGCGCAAAGGTGAAAAATACTTTATGAGCCAACTGCTTGATGGCAGCTTAGCCGCGAACAACGGCGGTTGGCAGTGGTCAGCCTCAACAGGCGTTGATGCCTCTCCTTGGTTTCGTATCTTTAACCCAACCACTCAAGGGAAGAAGTTTGACGCACAAGGGACTTTTATTCGCCATTGGCTGCCCGAATTGCAGCAAGTGCCCGACAAATATATTCATACGCCATATGAATGGGCTGTAATCAGCAATACAGCGCTTAATTACCCAGAACCCATTGTTGACCATAAACAAGCTCGGTTAGCGACTTTAGCTGCATTTGAGACGGGTAAACGTAATAGTTTGAAGCAATAAGTCGTTTGAAATACGATGAATAGCAAAGTTATTATTTGCTTTAAGGGTTACTATAACGCCTCAATCATAAGGAGCAGATATGAGCGTTATTTTACAAGTTGATTTTCCGTATCAGGGGCCATGGGGTGATGAAATGATATCCGCAATGAATGATTTGGCGGAATCAATTAACCAAGAGCCGGGCTTTATTTGGAAGATTTGGACTGAAAACCCACAAACGCAAATGGCAGGTGGTGTGTATCTGTTTGCTTCAGAAACTGATGCACAAACTTATCTCACCAAGCACAGTGCACGATTAAAATCCTTTGGTATTCCTGATGTTCGCGGTGCGATTTTTGCAGTAAATAACGCGCTTAGCCAATTGAACCAAGCGCAGTTTTTAGCACAACAATTTTTAGCACAATAAATAGTTATTGGCACTGAAATTCAAACAACATCACATCTGAGGTAAATGAGCCATCGGCTTGTACTGCAAAGTGGCTTTTTACCTCATCACTTAATGTTCCTTGGTAGTGGCGGATAGCCTCGACGAATGGCTGTGGTGTCCGCATCCGTTCAACCCAACTGGTAAATTCCAATGCTAAACGGAAACTTTGCACCCGACGAACAAATAGCCCCGCACTATTAAACATACCAGACCATTCTCCAGCAGAATAATCACGAATGTGTGAGGTATCCCGGAGCACTTCGACCGTTTGTAAGTAAATATCCAATAATGGATGTCCCGGTGATACCACATCAATAAAGATGCCTTTTCCACCCGGTTTGAGCACTCGGCGCACCTCACGTAGCGCTTGTTCCACATCGTGCCAATGGTGTGCTGAGTAACGGCTAATCACTCGGTCAAAACAATGATCACCAAACGGTAGAGACTCCGCAGTACCTTTGCAGGTAGTGATATTATTTAATTCACGTTCTTGTGCATTGTTAGCCACAACATTGAGCATTGAGTCGGACAAATCATAAGCCGTCACTGACTTCACTAACGGTGCTGCATGAAAGCTGACATGCCCTGCACCACAGCCAAGGTCAAGCACGTCTTCATCCTGACAACCTTGTAGCAATTGTTGCAAAACAAGTAGGTCTTCACCTTGTGCATGAACTTGGCTGGTTAAATACGAATTGGCTTGCTGGTCAAATTGTTGATAAACCGCTTGGTGGTGCGTTTTCATCTTTGTTTCCCTACATTCTGTTGCTGGTCACTCATCACAACAGAAAATGATTGAAAAAGCACCTATTAGCTCAATAATTAATTCACTCCGTATAATGATTAATGAAAATCACCAACACGACGCTCCACCAGCGTTAAAATACTGTACAACGCCACAACGGTGTCATCCTGATTAAACACTTGCACGTCCCATTCAACAACGCCATTTGGCTTATCTTCAGCGAGTTTTTGCGTTTTTTTGATCTTTTTCTTGCACGTTAGGCGAACTTGTATGGTGTCACCGATTTTCACAGGTTCAATAAAACGCAAACTTTCCATACCATAATTGGCGATCACGGGCCCAACCCCTGCATCAACAAATAGCCCCGCTGCGGCTGAAACGACAAAATAGCCGTGCGCAATTCGTTCACCAAATAACGACTGTGCCGCACCAATTTTATCAACGTGAACATAAAAATTATCGCCGCTGAGACAGGCAAAATTAGCAATATCTGCTTCTGTAACGGTACGCCTTGCGGTCAGTAACGTGTCGCCAATTGCTAAGTCTTCAAAATGTTTGCGGAATGGATGAACCACATCAGCGATGGTATCTGCACCGCGGATCCATTGCTTAGTAATTGCCGTTAGCATAGAAGGGCTACCTTGAATAGCCGTACGCTGCATATAGTGTTTGACTGCTCTCAACCCGCCGAGCTCTTCGCCACCACCTGCTCGGCCTGGACCGCCGTGTACCAGTAACGGAAGCGGTGAACCATGGCCTGTGGACTCCGCGGCTGATGCTTCATTTAAAATCAACATTCGCCCATGTGCCCGCGCACTGGCACGAATGACCGCTTGTGCGACTTGTGCGTCAGCAGTGACTAACGTCCCCGCAAGGCTTCCTCCACCTAAAATCGCTAACTGCACCGCTTGTTCGATATCGTCATAGCTCATTAATGTGGCGACGGGACCAAAAGCTTCAATTTCGTGTACCGCTGTAGATTTAAAAGGCTCTGCACAATACAACAGCGTTGGCGGATAGAACGCCCCGTGTTGGCTATCTCCCCCAATAACATCCAGCTTTTCAAATTGCCCACCACATAGGACATCACAGCCATGATCACATAAATAATTCACTTTCTCTTGTACATCTTGGCGCTGCTCTAAGTTAATCAATGCCCCCATTCTGACCCCTTCAATTGCAGGGTCACCCACTGTTGTAGCGGATAAGCGTTTCAATAATGCCTGCTTTACATTTTCGAGCTGTTTCTTCGGCACGATAATACGACGGATCGCTGTACATTTTTGGCCCGCTTTCGCGGTCATTTCTCGAGTGACTTCTTTAATAAATAAAGCAAATTCAGGCTGATCTGGCTGGACGTCATCACCTAAAATGGCACAGTTTAATGAGTCCGCTTCCATCGTGAAAGGGACTGATTTAGCCGTGATACGTGGATGCGATTTCAGCTTTTGCCCTGTACTCGCCGACCCCGTAAAAGTCACAACATCTTCAAAATCAAGGTGTTCAAACATATCGCCAACACCACCGCAAACCAGTTGTATTGCGCCATCAGGCACTAAACCGCTATCAACCATTAGCTTCACCATCGCCTGTGTTAACTGTGCTGAGGCGGTTGCGGGTTTGATAATAGCAGGCATGCCAGCAAGCCATGTGGGTGCCAATTTTTCTAACATTCCCCAACAAGGGAAGTTAAATGCATTAATGTGCAGGGCAACGCCACGGCGAGATGTTAAAATATGATGGCCAATAAATTGCCCTTGCTTTGATAACGGGATCATTTCATCTTCTGGCCAAATAGTGTCATCCGGTAGCTCACGGTTAGCGAGCCCCGAATAAGAAAATAGTGTGGCAATTCCCCCTTCGATATCCACCCAGCTATCCGCTTTAGTTGCACCAGTTTGTGCCGAAATCGCATATAACTGGGCTTTATGTTCCAGTAGGTATTTTGCGAGTGCCTTGAGCATCTGCCCACGTTGCTGGAATGTCATCGCCGACAATATTTCGCCTCCTACTTGGCGACCATACTGCAAGCTTTCTGCTAGCGGCAACCCTTCTGTCGTCACTGTATATAAAGTTTCATTCGTTAGCGCATGGTGAATTTTTCGCCCTTCGCCCTCACCTTGTACCCATTTGCCCATAATGTAACTTGTTAAATGCTGCATATTCCTCTCCAGAAATAAAAACACCAATTCAAATTAGATAACAAATATGTATCATAAAAATAAGCATAGAAGCTAATTTAAATTTAACAAATTAAGAACAATTTTATATGAAATGCCTATTTCCATTAAAACCACACAAAAAACAATAATTTTAATTAATTGTTTTTATTGTAATTTACTTTATTGATTGTGAAGCCACTCGCAAAAAAAGGTTAATAAACATTGATCTTTTTGTTAACACTTCCTAGCATTAATGTTAAATATATATGATTCATTATTTTCATATAAATAAACATTAGCGAATCATTTAATGGAAAAATCAATGAGCGAGCAAAATCAGGCTAACTTCGAAGCCAAAATCGAAGCCGATATTTCCATCGAGCCCAAGGATTGGATGCCCGATGCGTATCGGCAAAACCTTATCCGCCAAATTGGTCAACATGCCCATTCAGAAGTCGTCGGCATGCTACCAGAAGCGAATTGGCTTACACGAGCACCGACATTGCGTCGTAAAGCAATTTTACTGGCCAAAATTCAAGATGAAGCAGGCCATGGTTTATACCTGTATAGCGCAGCCGAAACTCTCGGTTGCTCTCGTCAAGATATCTACCAAAAGTTACTTGATGAAAAAATGAAATATTCCTCCATTTTTAACTACCCGACATTAAGTTGGGCAGATGTAGGCGTGGTTGGATGGCTTGTCGATGGTGCGGCAATTGTGAACCAAGTAGCACTGTGCCGTGCCTCATATGGTCCCTATGCCAGAGCGATGGTGAAAATCTGTAAAGAAGAAAGTTTTCACCAACGCCAGGGTTATGAAGCTGTGATGGCGCTTGCACAAGGCTCCGATGAGCAAAAAGCCATGCTGCAAGATGCGATAAACCGCTTTTGGTGGCCCGTTCTCACGATGTTCGGTCCAAATGATTCGGACTCCCCGCACAGCGCTCAAAGCATGGCTTGGAAAATTAAGCGCTTCAGTAATGATGAGCTGCGGCAAAAATTTGTTGATAACACCGTTCCGCAAGTGGAAGCGTTAGGTATGACGATCCCTGACCCTGATCTGGTTTGGGATGAAGACCTTGGCCATTACCGTTTTGGCGAAATCGACTGGGAAGAGTTTTATCAGGTGATTAAAGGCAATGGCATTTGTAATCACGAACGCCTTAGTGCAAAGCGCAAAGGGTGGGAAGACGGCGCATGGGTACGTGAAGGTGCAATGGCACATAGTCGCAAGCAAAAATCCGTTAAAACAGCGGCTTAATCACTGACCATTTTACAAAAAGGAAAACACCATGAGCAATCAAGATTGGCCTTTATATGAAGTTTTTGTCCGTAGTAAGCAAGGGCTTGCGCATCGCCATGTTGGCAGTTTACATGCTGCTGATGACCAAATGGCGCTGGAAAATGCCCGCGATGCGTATACAAGGCGCAGTGAAGGCTGCTCAATTTGGGTGGTGAAGGCCGCACATTTAATTGCCTCACAGCCTGAAGATAAAAGTACGTTCTTCGACCCTGCGGATACCAAGGTCTATCGTCACCCAACCTTCTATACCATCCCTGATGGTATCAAGAATATGTAAGGAGCTTGCCATGAACCAACAACAACAGCTCCACGATTACACATTACGACTTGGCGATACCCCCTTAATTTTAGCGCAGCGCCTGTGCGAATGGTGCGGCCATGCCCCTGAGCTCGAAATTGACCTTGCGTTATCCAATATCGGCTTAGATTTGCTAGGGCAAGCGCGTAACTTTTTAAACTATGCCGCGCAATTAAAAGGGCCTGAATGCGATGAAGACACCCTAGCCTTCTTGCGCGATGAACGAGAGTTCAGCAATTTATTATTGGTTGAACAACCCAACAATGGCTTTGATGACACTTTAGTGCGCCAATTTTTTATGGATGCATATCATGTTCCATTATATGAAGCGCTAATTCATAGCCGTGATGAACAACTGTCTGCCATTGCTGAGAAGTCCCTCAAAGAAGCCGTTTATCACTTGCGTTTTAGCCGTGGCTGGATGGTCCGTTTAGGGGATGGCAGTGAAGAAAGCCATCAACGAATCCAACGTTCAGTCAATGAGTTATGGCGTTTTACTGGCGAACTTTTCCATGCTGATGACGTTGAAATCGCACTTAGCGAATTAGGCATCGCTGTTGACCCACGTTCTTTACAAGCCGCATGGTTAAACACCATTAACGAAACATTCACTGAAGCGACCCTCACTGTGCCAGAGAAAAAAGCGTATCGCTTAGGCGGCAAGCAAGGCAGCCATACTCAGCACTTGGGCTTGTTATTAACGCAATTGCAGTTTGTGCAACGTGCTTATCCGAACTGCCAGTGGTGATGTTATGGAACAGAGACTGCAACATCGCGAGCTTCAATCGCCCCAGGTTCACCAGATCTGGCAGCAGCTCCACCAAATACCCGATCCTGAACTACCCGCACTCTCTATTACTGATCTTGGCATGATCCGCAACGTGCTGCCGGCAGCTCAGGGCTGGAAAGTTATTTTTACACCTACCTATTCAGGTTGCCCAGCAACTGAATTTTTAATCAATGAAATCAAAACTGTTCTCGGTAATGCCGGTTTTCCAAATATCGACATCGAAATTCTGTTAACACCCGCTTGGACAACGGATTGGATGAACCAAGATGCGAAAAGACGCTTGCGTGAATTTGGTATCGCACCTCCGCAAGGTACGTCCTGCGAGCACCCAGAACACAAAGGCGCGGTTCGTTGCCCACGTTGTGACAGCGAACAGACCGAAAAAATTAGTGAATTTGGTTCCACTGCATGTAAGGCATTGTATCGATGCACTGAATGCTTAGAACCGTTTGATTACTTTAAATGTATTTAGGGGCACCCATATGACTGTATTTCATCGTTTAAGTATCGCTGCCATTGAACGTGACACCCCTGATGCTGTCGCCATTACTTTTAATGTACCCGATACATTACGAGAGCAATATCATTACCGCCCAGGGCAACACCTGACATTAAAAGCCTCTATCAATGGCGAAAACCTACGCCGCTGTTATTCCATTTGCAGCTCACCGGATGAAAACACGCTAAAAATTGGAGTAAAAGCGATTTACGAAGGGCGTTTCTCTAATTTCGTTAACCAAGAGTTACGAGTTGGCGATAGCCTTGATGTGATGGTTCCACAGGGGCAATTTGGTTACCAACCCGTAGCAGATACCCATGCACATTACCTTGCCGTCGCTGCTGGCTCTGGGATCACGCCATTGCTCTCCATCATTAAAGCCACATTACAAACTGAGCCAAAAAGCAGTTTTGTACTGATTTATGGTAATCGAAATAGCCGCTCAGTGATGTTTAAAGAGAGCATTTCAGACCTAAAAAATCGTTTTGCAACACGCTTCCAAGTTCTCTACCTGTTCAGCCAAGAACAGCAAGATAGCGAGCTACTCAGCGGTAGAATTAACCAACAACAACTCAGAGCCTTAAATAACACCTTATTGAATTTTAAGCAATTTGACCGAGCATTTATTTGTGGGCCCGACAGCATGATGAATGAGGTTCACGACACTTTAGTCGGTTATGGCATGCCTAAAGAATATGTTCACACCGAGCGCTTCAATACTTCAGGCACTAAATTCAAGCCCGTAACCGCCATGACTAGCGAAACACGCAAAGTCAGTATTCACCTCGATGGTAGAACCATGGACATCGCCATGGATAGCCAAGACGACAGTATTTTGGATGCCGCACTGCGCCAAGGCGCGGATTTACCCTATGCCTGTAAAGGCGGCGTTTGCGCAACCTGCAAATGTAAATTGCGCTCTGGTGAAGTGGAAATGGGGGTTAATTACAGCCTTGAGCCCGACCAAATCGCGGCTGGGTACATTCTTAGTTGCCAAGCGTGGCCAAAAGGCGATGGTGTTGTTTTAGACTTTGACGTGTAGGAACTGTAATGGAAAACCATTGGATTTTATCACAACAACATAACCGGGTTTTGACTCTGACGTTAAACCGCCCAGAAGTACGTAATGCCCTGAGCACCGCCTGTTTAGAATTGCTGGTTCAGCACCTCGAGCAAGCACAAATCAATGATGAGATTGGTGCGATCGTGATCACCGGAAATCCGCGTTTTTTCGCTGCAGGAGCCGATCTTAAAGAACTACAGCAACAAACTGTTGCTAATACGATCACCGATAAACGCCCCCAAGTTTGGCGCAGGTTATCCGCGATATCAAAACCCATTATTAGTGCTGCGAATGGTTATGCACTGGGTGCAGGTTTTGAATTATTACTCGCCAGCGACATCATTATTGCTGGTGAATCAGCTCGTTTCGGTTTACCCGAAATTACTCTGGGTTTAATGCCCGGAGCCGGGGGGACACAGCGTTTAATTCGTGCCGTGGGCAAATCCCTCGCCATGCAAATGGTACTAACAGGTGAACCAATCAGTGCTAAACATGCGTTGCAAGCAGGGTTAATCAGTGAAATTTGTGTGGATGAATTGGTGCTAGAACGCGCCCAAAAGCTGGCAGAGCACATCGCAATGCATGCGCCTTTAGCCGTACAAGCCGCAAAAGCATCACTGGTGCATTCTCAAGAAAACCATCTTACCGAGGGGTTACAACTTGAGCGCCAATATTTTGTGACTTTAGCGGGTACCAACGATCGACGTGAAGGGATCGAGGCATTCTTCGAAAAACGAAAACCTCAATTTACAGGACAATAATCATGAATAATGAAGCAATGATCCTCACTACGTTAGAAAATGGGGTTCTCACCATCACTCTCAACCGCCCTGATAGGCTGAATAGCTTTAATGATGAGATGCATCGCCAACTCAGTGAGGCTATCAAAATAGCGGAACGCGATGAAACCGTACGCTGTTTAGTGATCACCGGTGCAGGCCGTGGATTTTGTGCCGGACAAGATCTAAATGATCGCAATGTGAGCGTGGGCAGTGACGCTCCTGATCTCGGATTCTCCGTTGAAACTTACTATAACCCCTTGATCCGCCGCCTAACCGCATTACCGAAACCGATTATTTGCGCGGTCAATGGTGTGGCCGCAGGTGCAGGCGCCGCCATTGCACTCGCAGGCGATATTGTCATTGCCGCAAAAAATGCCAGTTTTATTCAATCTTTTTGCCGCCTTGGCTTGGTTCCTGACTCAGGAGGAAGCTGGTTTTTACCTCAATTAGCAGGCCATGCACGGGCAATGGGGATGGCATTATTAGGCGATAAAATAAGTGCGGAGCAAGCATTACAGTGGGGAATGATTTGGCAGGTCACTGAAAATGAAGAACTCATTAATACCACTCAACAGCTCGCACAACACCTTGCAACCCAACCGACTTATGGTTTAGGGCTTATCAAAAAGGCCATTTATGCCGCGGCAACCAATACTCTCGATGAGCAACTCAACCTTGAGCGTGACTTACAACGCCTTGGCGGTCGAAGTGAGGATTATCGCGAAGCGGTCAATGCTTTTTTAAATAAACGTGAACCCCAGTTCAAAGGATGCTAACCATGACATTACCTTTGAATCATACTATCAACACCATCGCGGTAATTGGCGCTGGAACCATGGGGATTGGCATTGCACAAGTGGCAGCAACAGCGGGGTTATCCGTCTTACTGTTTGATGTGAACCAAGATGTGTTAAGCCGTAGTTTATCAACGATGACCCAACGTTTACGCAAACGTGTTGAGCAAGGGAAAGCAAAACTAGAGGTCACGGAGGCGATTATCGCAAAAATCGCAGTGGTAAAAAGCCTCTCGGCACTGTCGGATGCACAATTAGTCATTGAAGCCGTTGCTGAAAATCTGGAAATAAAACAGGCAATTTTTAGTGAATTAGAAGCGATTTGCAGCAAAAATACGCTATTTGCCAGTAATACATCTTCATTATCGATTACCGCCATTGGGCGGCAGCTAACACACCCCGAGCGTCTTGCAGGCCTGCACTTTTTTAACCCCGCCCCCGTGATGAAATTAGTTGAAATCGTTCGAGGGCTAGAAACATCTAACACCGTCATTGAACAGTTAAAAGCCCTAACTTTATCATTTGGAAAAATCCCCGTAATTTGCCGTTCCACCCCCGGTTTTATTGTCAACCGAGTGGCTCGGCCTTTCTACGCCGAAACAATGCGTGCCCTTGAAGAACAAATTGCGTCTCCTGCCACATTAGACAGCGCAATACGTGACGCTGGGGGTTTTGCCATGGGCCCACTACAACTAACTGATTTAATTGGCCATGATGTAAACTATGCGGTGACTGAATCAGTATTTCAGGCCTTCGGTTATGACCCACGCTTTCAAACCTCATTAATGCAATTGGAATTAGTCCAAGCAGGCCATTTAGGCCGTAAATCGAAGCAAGGGTTTTATCATTATGATGATAATAAACCTCAACCTTTACCTTCAATTGCAGAAAAAATTCACCTTGAGCAGCCCCAAAATATAAAAGCGCATGGCAACTGGCAGATATTTCCTGAGTTCGCGCGGCTTTTAACTGAAAATGGGATCTCTCTCGAAGGATTAACACAACATTCTGATCAATCCCCGACACTTATTGTTAATGGCGTTATTATTATGTTAACAAATGGTGAATTGGCATCGTCACATGCGCAAACACAAAAACAAGCCGTCGTGCATTTTGACTTATCGGTAAATTACCTTACCGCAACAACCATCACGTTAAGCTGTGCATCGCAAAATAATGCGCAACAAAACCAGCAAGCTATCGCGTTTTTTCAATCATTAGGTAAACACGTAATTGTATTACCAGACTACCCAGCGCTGTTAACCATGAGGACAGTCGCGATGCTATGCAATGAAGCGTTAGATATCGTCAATAAAGGAATTGCAACGGCATTAGATACCGATAATGCCATGTGTTTTGGCGTGAATTACCCTAAAGGCCCACTCGCTTGGGGTAGGCAGCTAGGCTGGCAACGTGTGCTGTCAGTACTTGAAAATTTGACTCAGTTTTATGGAGACAGTCGTTATCGGCCAAACCCACTTTTAAGGCAATTAGCCGCAGGTTATCAATCTTTAACTTTCAAGGAGCTACCATGATTTCATTGCCAAACATTACGCTGGCTCAGCAATCAGCTCACATTATGTACCGTGATGATGCATGCGCAAAAGCGATGGGTATGTCCATTGAAAAAGTCGAGGAAGGTTTTGCGCAATTGAAAATGCCGATCACAGCACAGATGCTTAATGGCCATAAAACCTGCCACGGAGGGCAATTATTTAGCCTTGCCGACACCGCGTTTGCCTACGCCTGTAATAGCCAAGGGCATGCTGCCGTTGCTTCCATGTGCTCCATTGATTTTATTCGTCCCGGTTTTGAAGGTGACCTGCTTACCGCGACCGCCACGATGAAACACCAAGGTAAACGTAACGGTTTATATGAAGTCGAGATAACTAACCAAGATGGTAAAACGCTTGCGCTGTTCCACGGTCGTTCTCATCGGTTAGGCCATCGTTTAACAGGAGAACAATCATGATAGATGCGTTTATTTGTGATGGTGTCCGCACTCCCATTGGCCGCTACGGTGGTGCTTTATCATCATTACGCCCTGATGACCTTGCCACTGTTCCATTAAAAGCCTTAATGGAAAGGCACCCGCAACTTGATTGGTCATTAACTGACGACATCATTTTAGGTTGCGCAAATCAAGCAGGGGAAGACAACCGTAATGTAGCACGTATGGCGGGGCTGTTATCTGGGCTACCTGTTTCTGTTTCTGGTACCACCATTAACCGCCTATGTGGTTCTGGGCTAGACGCTATAGCATTAGCGGCAAGAAGTATCAAAGCTGGTGAGTCTGGGCTCATGATTGCCGGAGGCGTCGAATCCATGAGCCGAGCGCCGTTTGTGATGGGTAAACCAGAATCTGCATTCTCTCGTCAAGCGCAAGTATTTGATACCACTATTGGCTGGCGCTTTATCAACCCGTTGATGGAACAACAGTTTTCCACAGATTCGATGCCAGAAACTGCGGAAAATGTGGCAGAAACTTACCAAATTAGCCGTGAAGACCAAGATGCTTTTGCATTACGTAGCCAACAACGCACTGAAACTGCCAAAGTTAACGGTATTTTTGCGAAAGAAATCATCCCTGTAACGGTTAAACAACGTAAAAATGAATACGTCGTCAGTGAAGACGAGCATCCAAGAGCAGAAACGACATTTGAACAATTACAAAAACTAAAAACCCCATTTCGCGATAACGGGACTGTAACGGCTGGTAATGCTTCCGGTGTTAATGACGGAGCCGCCGCACTGATTATCGCATCCGACACTATCGCCAAACAACAAGGGTTAACACCGCGGGCTCGTATCATCGCTACAGCCACTTGCGGCGTTGAGCCAAGATTGATGGGGATCGGTCCACTCCCTGCCTCGCAAAAAGTATTAAAAATGGCAGGGCTCACCATCGAACAAATGGATGTTATTGAACTAAACGAAGCCTTTGCCGCGCAAGCACTCGCCGTTTTAAGGGGGCTTGGTTTACCTGATGATGCCTCACACGTTAACCCAAACGGAGGGGCAATTTCACTAGGCCATCCACTTGGAATGAGTGGAGCAAGGCTTGTTATTGCCGCTATCAATGAACTACACCGCAGACAAGGTCGTTATGCATTATGCACCATGTGTATCGGGGTTGGCCAAGGGATCGCAATGATTATTGAACGAGTCTGAACAACGTCTTAATACAAATAAAAACAGCCTGAAAACCCGACACCTGCTCAGGCAAATACCAGAAACGTCATGCATTAGCGTGAACTGGTAACCATAATAATTATGAGGACAGGCAATTATGAGCAATATACAAGATAGCATCGACCCAATTGAATTTGCATCGCGAGATGAGATCGAGTCTTTACAGTACTCTCGAATGAAGTGGACACTCACTCACGCCTATGAAAATGTCCCGATGTATCGCAAGAAATTCGATGATGCAGGGGTTCACCCTGACGATTTCAAACAACTCAGCGATATCGAAAAATTTCCTTACACGACCAAACAGGATTTACGTGAAAACTACCCATTTAGCACCTTTGCTGTGCCAATGGACCAAATCATCCGTATTCATGCCTCTTCAGGAACGACTGGGCGCCCAACTGTGGTCGGTTACACCCAGCGAGATATCGATAACTGGGCTGACCTGATTGCGCGTAGTTTACGTTCTGCTGGCACTGTCCGAGGCGATAAAGTCCACGTTGCTTACGGCTATGGTTTATTCACCGGAGGGCTAGGCGCTCACTATGGTGCAGAACGCCTAGGAGCCGCAGTCATTCCTATGTCAGGTGGGCAAACTGAAAAACAAGCACAACTGATCGCTGATTTCAAACCCGATGTGATAATGGTAACGCCCTCTTACTGCTTGAGTATTATTGATGAGCTTGAAAAAATCATGGGTGGAGATGCTAGTAAGTGCTCACTTAGATTAGGTGTCTTTGGTGCTGAACCTTGGACTGAATCCCTCAGAACAGAAATTGAAACCCGTCTTGGTATCAAAGCATTAGACATTTACGGTTTATCTGAAGTGATGGGGCCTGGCGTTGCTATGGAGTGCGCAGACTCAGGAGAGAGTGGCCCCACTATCTGGGAAGACCATTTTTATCCAGAAATTATTTCCCCCAATACCTTAAAACCATTAGGGGCGGGTGAGCATGGTGAGTTAGTGTTTACTACCCTGACAAAAGAAGCCATGCCTGTTATTCGTTACCGAACACGTGACCTTACCCACCTGATGCAGGGGGTCAATCGTAACATGCGTCGAATTGGTAAAATTACCGGACGTTCCGATGACATGATGATTATTCGTGGCGTGAATGTATTCCCTTCTCAAATTGAAGAACAAATCATGCAATTTAAGGAGCTTTCCCCTCATTACCAATTAGAAATTGGTCGCCAAGGCAATATGGACAACTTATCTGTTCGTGTTGAGCTCAAACACCCTGAACAGCTCACTTATGATGAACGCTGTAATATCTGCCACCATTTAAAGCATCGAATCAAATCGATGGTAGGTATTAGCACCCGTATTAGTATTGTAAATTGCGGTGATATTCCACGCTCTCAAGGCAAAGCTGAACGGGTAATTGATACTAGAATTGCGATTTAATTCAAATTATTAAGGCATATTGGAATGAACTACTCTGATATGCCTTAATCTCTGAGAAAGTGTTAAAACAGGTAATGGAAGACAACCTTTAAATTTATGTCTACTATTTAGTAAGCCTTCTGATACATAAATTTTATAGATAAAATATAAATGGAAAATAAACTTAACCAATTCATACAACATGCAATAGCAAGCCAACCCATTAGTGGGACGTCTCTAATTAGCTCACTCTATGGTGATGCTTTGCATCATCGTGGTGGTGAAGTGTGGTTAGGAAGCTTGACTAAGCTGTTAGAACCCATGGGCTTTACTGACCGCTTTGTCCGAACTTCCGTTTTTCGCTTACAAAAAGAAGGTTGGCTTGATGTCGAAAAAATTGGCCGTCGCAGCTATTACCGTATTTCTGAGCGCGGGCAAAGTCGCTTTCGCCGTGCAGAAAATAAAATTTATCTAGCCGGGCAGCCTGATTGGGATGGAAAATGGGATTTACTCCTCCTTGAAACGGCGGATAAAGACGAAAAGATCAGATTAAAAAAGGAACTGAGTTGGCTCGGTTTCGGGCAATTTAATACATCACTCATGGCAGCACCCAGTTGTGCCCAAAGTGATGTACCGACACTACTCAATGAACTCAATGCCACTGAAAATGCCATCTATTTTCACGCGGATTACCCCTATAGCCGCTCAGAAAAAAATCTCAAAGAACTGGTTTCTCATGCTTGGTCTTTGCAAGATATTTCAGAACATTATCATCAGTTTATTTCCTTATTTAGGCCACTTGCATTACTCCTTAAAGAAAATACTGACACACAGATTTCCCCTGAACACTGCTTTCAGCTACGTTTACTGCTGATCCATTTCTACCGCCGTGTCACGCTTAAAGACCCGTTATTACCAGATGAACTCCTTCCTGCACAATGGGAAGGCCATATTGCACGCCATCTTTGTACCAACATTTATCAACGCATTGATCAAGCGGCAACCCAATATGTTTCTGAACAGTGCGAAACCACTGTCGGGGAGCTTCCTCAACCATCCAGCGCTTATTATCGCCGCTTTGGTGGAGTGCTCAGAGATATAGCCGCCTAAATACACATTACAGGAGCCTGTATGCCCTTTTATCAAATCGATGGTATTACGCCCGTCGTCAGTCCTGAAAGTTTTGTGCACCCTACTGCTGTGGTGATTGGTGATGTTATTATTGGCAAAAATGTTTACATTGGCCCAAACGCCAGCTTACGTGGGGACTTTGGTCGCTTAATCATTAAAGATGGCGCCAATGTGCAAGATAACTGTGTGATGCATGGTTTTCCTCAGTATGAAACCATCGTGGAAGAAGATGGGCACATCGGCCATGGGGCGATTTTGCATGGTTGCCATATCAAGCGTAATGCCTTAGTCGGAATGAACAGTGTGATTATGGACGGGGCCGTTATTGGCGAGAACTCTATCGTCGGTGCTTGTGCCTTCATCAAAGCCGAGGCAATTTTCGCCGATAATAGTCTTATCGTGGGTACACCTGCAAAAGTCCTTCGCACCTTATCAGAAAAGGAAATTGCATGGAAAACCAGCGGAACCAAAGATTATCAAGACTTAGTCACGCGCTGCTTAAACACCTTTAAAGAAGTCGAGCCCCTCAAAGAAGTCGAAACGAACCGGCCTGTCTTGAGTTTTGAGAATGTTATTCCTAAATCCCAGCTATAAGCTAGATGGGGCTAAAATACTTAGCCCCATCCATTATTTCGCTTTGCTACCAAATGGCGGTTTAGCAAACCAAACAGTAATAATCAGCGCAATAAATACCCAACCGTATAACCAGAAAATTTCATTTGCAGCAATAATTAATCCTTGGCTCGTAATTTGCTGAGCAATAAAACCAGAAGTCTGTTCGGTACTCAATCCATGGGCTGCCATTTCTTTATACATCCCTAAGGATTCAGGGTTATAATCGGTAATAAATTCCGTTAATTGACTATGGTGAACGGCTTCTCTATCACTCCACAGCGTTGTGGTAATAGAAGTCCCTATTGAACCCGCTAAGGTACGGAAAAAGTTAGCCAAACTCGATGCCGAAGCGAGTTTTTCAGGCGGTAAATCTGAAAGGGTTAATGTGGTCAGTGGCATAAAGAAGCAAGCTACCGCCATTCCTTGCACCAATTGCGGCCAAACAACAGCAGAAAAGCCCATGCTCGGTTCAAAAGTATATGCACGCCAGAAGAAACAAATCGCATAAAATACAAAGCTAAAGGTCACTATCCAGCGGATATCAAGAAAATCGGATAATTTTGCTACTGGAGCCGAAAACAACACAGGCAATAAGCCTATAGGCGCCAATGCGAGCCCAGCCCATGTTGCCGTATAGCCATAAACTTCCTGTAAAAGTTGCGGCAACAAGACAATAGCGCCGAAATAGGCCATATACGCTAAACTGACAGAAATCGTTCCGATGGTAAAATTGCGCGATTTAAATAACGATAATTCGACAATTGGGTTTTTATCTGTGAGTTCCCAAATAACGAGGAATACCAACGCAATAGCTGAAACAACGGCTAAGATGACAATTTCATTAGATGCCAACCATCCCAGTTCCTTACCTTTGTCGAGCAAAACTTGTAAGCAACCCACTCCCACAGAAAGCAGCGCCAAGCCAATCACATTGAATGGCACTTTCACGACCTTCGACTCCATCCCTTTGAAGATAATAGAGCCAACTATAATGACAAAAATTCCCAAAGGCACATTCATAAAGAATATCCAGCCCCAATGGAAATTATCACTAATATAACCACCAAAAATAGGACCGAATACAGGGGCTAAAATAATGGTCATAGACCAAAATGCTAACGCCATATTTTGCATTTTTGGAGGATAGCAGCGCATGATAAGGCTTTGAGAAAGTGGGATCACCGGCCCTGCAACGGCACCTTGCAATACGCGGTATAAAATTAGCATACCAAGGCTATCGGAAAAGCCACAAAGTAATGAAAATAAGGTGAAAAGCGCCGTTGCCCATAAGAAAACACGAATTTCACCAAAGCGCTTCGCCAAGTAACCTGAAATAGCGATAGAAATTGCATTCGATACGCCAAACGAGGTAATTACCCATGTCCCTTGAGACATAGAAACCCCAAGGTCACCTGCAATCGTCGGGATAGCCACGTTAGCAATCGTGGAATCAAGCACCTGCATGAAGGTCGCAAGGGACAACGCAATGGTTGCCCATACCAGTTTTGCACCCTTAAGTGGTTGAATATCTGCCACAACGGCTCCTTTCAAGCTAGTCTGCGTTATCGCTGATAATAGTGTCGATGATGTGGTCGACATCACTTAAGTTTAAGACCAACACATCACTTTCAAATGCAGGTACTGTACGCTGTACTTCCGCTAAAACAGGGCCATTTTGATCTTTAATATCGATGGTGACATTCATAGATAACCCAATGCGTAACGGGTGTTTTGCCACCTGCTCTGGGTCTAATTCAACACGTACAGGCAAACGCTGTACGACTTTAATCCAGTTCCCTGTCGCATTTTGGGCAGGCAATAATGAGAAAGCACTACCAGTTCCCATATCAAGCCCAACCACGGT
Organism: Providencia sp. PROV255; assembly: GCF_028478065.1. Taxonomy (NCBI): domain Bacteria; kingdom Pseudomonadati; phylum Pseudomonadota; class Gammaproteobacteria; order Enterobacterales; family Morganellaceae; genus Providencia; species Providencia sp. PROV255. The sequence goes on from NZ_JAMPMI010000011.1 coordinate 160,245, forward strand.
ACCGTTATAAACAATATCTGCCCCGTAAAAATCACTGTTGATGGTCACGGGTTGCCCAATACGGACTTTTTCTAATTGGGTTTCTTTGAAGTTCGCATCAACCCAAACAGGCTGAACAGGCACGATCGCCATTAAAGAACTTTGCGGACTGACTTGAGAGCCGACTTGAACATTACGCCGTGAAACATATCCCGTCATTGGGCTTTTAATTTCAGTACGTTGTAAGTTTATCCACGCACTGCGTACGCTATCAGCTGCTTGCTGAATTGCAGGTTGTTTTTTGAGCTCCGTATTACGCAACAATGCGCGGTTGGCATTATATTGTTGAATAGAAATATCCAGAGCCGCCTGCGCAAGTTGTACAGCTTCTTGGGCGTGCTGCAGGTCTTCCTTCGAAATGGTACCACTGCGGCCTAAAGCTACACGACGTTGATAATCTTTTTGCGCTTGCGCAAGTGTCACACGATTTTTTTGAATTTGCGCTTGATACTCATCACCATTGATATACAGTTCTTTGGTTTTGCGTACGGTGGTCGCTAAATCATGTTTGGCTTGTTCAAATGCCAATTGCGCATTCGTTTTATCCAATACAACCAGTACATCCCCCGCCTTTACCAAGTCAGTATTTTCAAAGTTAACTTGAGTGACATTACCTGTTGTTTGCGCAATTATCGGGATCTGTAAGCCAGATACATAAGCATCATCGGTATATTCTTGAAAGCGTAAAACTAAAAACCAATAAACACCGTAGGCGACAAATAATAGAATGATAATTATTGTGGCTATCACTATCCATATTGTTCTACGTTTTTCATTAGTCGTTTTTTGATTATGTGTTTCTGAATGGGTTTCTTGACTCATAATAACTCTCAAGGTCTGAAATCAATATTAATTCTCCCTCTATATTTACGAAGTATATGTAATAAAGCAATAGTTAATAATTTACAATTAAATTAATTCCAACAAAAAAATTAATTCATTGATATAAAACAAATAATTAAAGGGAATCAGAGTTCAACATTAGATTAATGTTTATTATCAAAACAATGAAATTCATTCTTAATTAGATTAACGATAAAAATTAATGAAATAGTTCAAATGATATTTATTATGATAAAAATTCCGTCACTCAATTATTGATATTCTTTTTTTGATTGAATATTTCTATTTATTAGACCATATTTATGATTTTTTAACTTGGAGTTTTCATTTTTTATCGCGGGCTGCCGCTTGCTTTTTAATACCACTGATTGTCTCGATTTTCATTTTTGTCCTCATCAATACAACATTAATAAACTCAATACGGTGCTTAATAGAGTAACGAAGTACGTTGGTAATTGCTGGCCTTTCGGGCAGCTTTTATCTCTTTACCAGTACTTAATATTATTCATTAGGTTAACGAGGTTATCCCCAAGGATACAGGCTAATTTTGAATGTATGTTTCATATAACTCAAATTTCCCTAGTAGATGCTAGCGCTAGAGTAAATTCACGCACAACCAAACACCATAAACCAGAGTTAAACCTTAATTTTTCGTTAAGCTTGACAAAAATCGTAAAAGGGGAAAACACCGTAGGTGAAAATTCTTAGCTGAGATCAAATATTGCTCATAAATTAGCTAGCTCATTATTTATTTTTGATATGTTTTAGTGATAATATTCGCAAACAATATAATTATCATTCTCATTTATATTTACTAGGGATAACTATGACTTCGCAATATCACTACACCCTGATTGCCGCCGGTGTTTGTGCGGCTTTATCTTCATTTAGCGCTACAGCAGCAGACAATAAAACAGATACCATGGTCGTCAGTGCATCAGGCTTCTCGCAACAACTGCGTGATGCTCCTGCTAGCGTGACCGTGATCAGTGCAGACCAATTACAAAATAAACCTGTCCGTGACCTCGCCGACGCCGTTAAAGACGTGGAAGGGGTAAGTGTCGTTGGTGCTGCAAACAAACAAGATATTAATATCCGTGGCTTACCCGGCGAATACACGCTGATATTGGTCGATGGGCGCCGTCAAAACAGCCGTGAATCACGTCCTAATGGGAGCGGTGGCTTTGAAGCAGGCTTTATGCCACCTGTCGAAGCGATTGAACGCATCGAAGTGATCCGTGGACCTATGTCCTCCCTGTATGGTTCCGATGCAATGGGTGGTGTTATCAATATCATCACTAAAAAAGTGACTAATGAATGGCATGGCAGCGTCACCACTGGGGCTATTATCCAAGAAAACAGTGATAGCGGTAACTCGACTGACGGTAACTTCTATCTGTCTGGCCCATTAATTCAAGATAAACTTGGTCTGCAATTGTATGGTGGTGGTAACTACCGTCAGGAAGATAAAATCTTAGAAGGTCATCATCAGCGTGATAACCGCAGCTTAACAGCTAAATTAACCTTTACACCACAAGAGAACCAAACCTTCTTACTAGAAGCAGGTCGTAGTACTCAAGAGAAAACATCGACACCAGGTAAATCTGGTGCTGAATATGAAATTCGTGGTGGAGACAAGCAATATAACTCTAAAGAAGAGTGGCATAACGACCGTAACCATGCAGCTCTGACTTATAAAGGTGAGTGGGATTCTTTTAATACTGAGCTAAGTGTTTACCAAGAAAAAACCAAACGTAAAATAAAATCCCAAGACCGTAATCAAACTACAGGCCATTGGGAAGGCGGCTATGAGGCTCGCGTACCAGAAATCACCAACACCGTTGTTGATGGAAAAGTGGTGGCTTTCCTGCCGGACAATATCCTAACCGTTGGTGGGCAATACCAGTACTCTAAATTGAAAGACAGCTCTTTGGTTTCAAAAGGCGTAATGGAAAAAACCAGTATGTCAGTCGATCAATCAGCACTGTTTGTGGAAAATGAGTTTACCGCAACAGATGATCTGATCTTAACGGGTGGCCTACGTTTAGATCACCACGAAACCTATGGTAACCATTGGAACCCAAGGGGTTATGCTGTTTACTACCTAACCGATGAAATCACCATTAAAGGGGGCGTTTCTTCAGCTTTCCGCGCACCTACATTACGTGAAATCAGTAAAGGCTATGGCACCTCTACCCAAGGTGGTAACGGGATTATCTACGGTAATCCAGACCTCAAACCGGAAAAAAGTGTTAGTGAAGAAATCAGTATTGCCTATAACCATGAATCTGGCTTTAATGCGAGCTTAACCTTCTTTAATACCGACTTCAAAAACAAGCTAACTAGCTACTCACTTAATCAAGCCGATCCTAACCACCCTAATCTCACGTTATATACCTACGACAATGTGGGTAAAGCGAACATCAAAGGTGTTGAAGTTGCAACGGGCATTCCTATCGCACAGGATTGGAACCTCAACCTAAATTACACATACACCGATTCAGAACGTAAAAGTGATGATGAGAAATTAGGCAATGGTCTTTCCTTAAAAGGCTATCCATTGGATAAAACACCAAAACATATCGCTAATGCGAAATTGGATTGGAACTTCAATGAAGACCTAACCTTATACACACGTGCGCATTATGAAGGAAAACAGGTGTGGGCAGCACAACGTAATGGCTCAAAAGTACCTCGCTATCGTAGTGGCTATACCACCATGGATGTGGGTGCAACCTACCAATTATTTAAAAACACCAAACTGAACTTTGCAGTGCTAAATATTGGTAATGAAAAAGGACCTAAAATTGATAAAGTTGATGGAAACTGGGATGTTGAAGACGGACGCCGTTATTGGGCGAACGTTAACGTTAGCTTCTAATTAACTCTGAGGGTGTGCCTGTTTCAGGTATACCCTCAAAACCCTTAAATAGACTCAATAAATGAATAAAATCATATTAAGTGGCATATTGCTGTGTATGACCAGTTCCGCATTTTCCCGCCCAAGCCAGACTATCCCGAGTATGGACGAGCAAGTCAGCCAATTTTATGATATCCAACAAACGGATATGACTTACGGTGACCGTGCGCTGCGCATTTACAGTGCAGTGCCCTATAATGTCACCGCACAACGCCCTATCCTGTATATGCTTGATGGTAATGGTTTATACCCCAAAGCGGTTAATCGCGCAGTTGAAAAGCTGCCAGCGGATAAACTACCGATTATTATTGGGATTGGTTACCCCATTGACGAAGCCTTTCCAAAAGCATGGCGAACCTACGACTATACTCCCCCTGTTGCAGGTGACGAATTTAAACAAGGGGGCGGTTCCCCTGCGCTATACCAATTTTTAACTGACACTATTCGCCCATGGGCAGAAAAACAGTTTCCTATTGATAAAAGCAAACAAACCCTATTTGGCCATTCATTTGGTGGATTATTTACCTTGATGGCGTACCAACAACAACCGGATGATTTTCAGTTTTATGTTTCTGCCAGCCCGTCATTATGGTGGGGTAAAGGAAGTATGGTAGATTTAGCGAAACTGACAGCGAAACAAGCGGCTTCCCCCCTATTTGTGACTTTAGGCGGTTTAGAAGAGAGCCCTGATTTATCCAAACTGAGCGCTGAACAAGTGCAAAATTACCAAGCGCGCAAAAGTTGGATTAGCACACGCCAAGTTTGCACTGAGATTGCAAACCACCAAAGGCACTGTGAATTTAGGTTATTCGACGGCAAAAACCACGGTTCAGTGATCCCCGATGCTATCGATAAAGCCCTTGATGTCGCTAGCCAATAAGACTAATTGATGGGTTTTAGGAGATCGCTGTAGAGCTCTGCTAGAACCCCCTTTTCGCCAAATTCTTTACGGATCCACTGCGTCACAAGCCCAGTAGCTGAATGTTGTGTGGCTAATAGCATATGGGAATCTTGTCGTGGGTTCTGAATTTGTTTTGTTACCAACAAACCATGTTTAACATGGTCTTTGATCATATAATCGGGTAAAAACCCAATCCCTTCACCTAATATCTGACACTGGCATTTAGTATTAAAATCAGGCACTTGAATTGCTTCTTGCCCATGTAACAACCAACCCACCCGCTTATTAATGGTATGCGCGGTATCTTCCACCATAATATTGGGATAAAGGCGTAGCTGGCTCTCAGCGATGGGCTCTGGCATCAGTGCCAATGGGTGAGTTGCTGCGATAGCAAATTGCCAGTGAATCGCACCGATTTCAGTGTAGTCAATTCCACCGCCATCCATCAACGTACCCGGAGCACCAATCGCAATATCTGCATGGTTATTAATAATGGCATCCCAAACCCCATTATACACCTCGGTTGTCACAGTGATGTGGCAGGTAGCAAACTGTTTTTTTAATATTTGTAATAACTTAGCGGTATGATACGGCGTATATAATAACTGATTAATACAAATACGTACCCGCGCTTCAATCCCCTGCTCAATAGAATAAATACTTTTTTGAATGGAATGGAAATTATTGAGCAAGTCGGTTGCTTTACGATAAAAATAATACCCTGCTTCTGTGAGTTCAATATTACGGGTATTACGAATAAATAACGCGACATCTAAATAGGTTTCAATACGTTTGATGGTATAACTCACCGCAGAGGTGGTCACGCCTAACTCTTCCGCTGCTTTACTAAAACTCGCAAACTTCGCTGCTGTTGTGTAAGTCAGTAAGTTTTCTTCCGTAAAAATTGAGTTCATACCCACCGCCAAAAATGTTTAAAATTTAGACAAATCATGTTTTTATGTGAATAAAATTCAATAACGTAAAAATCAGATTATTTTTCGAGCATATTTTTATAGCTTAACAGAATTATTAACAACTGGAATAGATTAAATTTGATATGCATTTTCCCCAAGTAAAAACCCTACCTTTAAAGTCACTATTAATATTCGAAATACCTAATATTATTGAATTAAATAGGCAAACCAAGTATTAACATTCTATACAGACACGATCAATAAAATTACAAATTTAACAAATTAAAAACTTCCAATTTGATGTCTATCACAGAACTGAGTAAATCATGATTTTCGATTTTAATTAACAAAAAAAATCACACAATTTGGACCACAAAATAGCCATAAATCATCAAAAAACGCTAAAAAAGAATGCTCGCACGCACAAAAAAGCCAGATTATTGAATTAAATTCAATAATTAAATGCCCCATTGATGAATTAAATTTAAATGGATTCTTTTTATTAATGACAATTGCTATGCTCTAACCATCATATATTCGATGTAATCTTTAAATTGTCTTTATCTATGTTGGTAATAAAAACCAACCTAAGGGGAAAATGATGACCGCTAGTACTCTCGCTCACGATTTTTTAACCGCAGCTGAACAAGGACAATTAGAAATATTAAAAAGTTGCCTTGAAAAAGGTGTGGATATTAATACCACCAACCGTCAAGGTCGCACTGCTATCGTCAATGCTAGCCTGAATAAACATTATGAATGTGTTTCTTTTCTGATTAATGCTGGGGCAGATATTAATAAACAAGACCAAACCTGTTTTAACCCTTTTTTATTAAGCTGTCTTAATAACGACCTAACCTTATTACGTATTGTCTTACCTGCAAAACCCAATTTAGACTTATTAACCCGTTTTGGTGGTGTGGGAATTACACCGGCCAGTGAAAAAGGCCACGTGGAAATTGTTCGCGAACTACTTGAAAAAACCGATATTAATGTCAATCACACCAACTTTGTTGGTTGGACCCCTCTATTAGAAGCTATCGTACTCAACGATGGGGGCGAAAAACAGCAGCAAATCGTTAAATTACTATTAGACCACGGTGCGAACCCTCATATGACGGATAAATATGGTAAAAAACCATTAGAGTTAGCACATGAAAAAGGCTACAGCGAGATTGCTGAGTTACTGATTGCAGCAGGAGCATAGCGAAATCATAGACTCTAAATAAGATAAGGAGGCATGTGAACGCATCCATATCTCATCGGCAAAGGTTATACGGGCTAACGGCTGATACACAATTTCTCAATCTGTTGCATCAGCCCTCACCCCAAGGAACGATAGAACAAGTATTTAATAAAGCCATTAACTTTTCTATTGATAATGCACTTTATACATTGCTTTGTTCTCAATTAGATAATGCTCCAAATAGTTGCCGATTAATAAATAAAAATTTTTCTCTTTTCAATATTAAAAAAGGAGAGTCCATTAATTTATTAAATAAAGAAATATTGATTGGTGATAATTATTTATTATCATTTTCTTTATGTAAAGAATGGCGGCAACCTGTTATCAACTTTAGCGATAACAAACTGAAAAATTCAAATTATTTATTATATATCGAAAAGCAAATAAATCGTTTGGATTTAATCTTAACTGAAAATAAAAGCTCTCTATTTAAATATCAGGGGGATAACTTTTTTTATCTCTCTATGACGAAGCAATTGGTTCAATTACGCTCTGAATTGATTGAATCAATAATTAAGAAAAATAAAGAAAATATTGTTTATGTGATCCGCCAGTTTGTTGGATTGGGTATCGGGCTAACTCCTTCAGGAGATGATTACTTAGTTGGGTTAATGGCATTTTTATTATTAATCGGTCATCCGGTTGCCACTTTTTACCCTGAATTTTTTAAGGGAATAACCCAAAGCTTAGGCCAGACGACACCAATCAGTGCCATCACATTAGAAAAAGCGTTAAACCGAGAATATCGCGAAAATATGCAGCAATTAATTCAATCATTAGTTGATGCGAAAGAAACCAATATTTATCCGCAATTTTTAGAGATTTTAAATATCGGGTCGAGTTCTGGCAGCGACATGCTATTTGGCTTGCGAGATGCCCTGTATATCACCCATTATTTCGGAGAAAACTATGTCGACTAAAGTTGTCATAAAAAAGAATACCTATTTTGATTCCGTATCACTGATGTCTATTTCGACAAAAGCCAATCAACTCGACAATGTCGAACAAGCGTTTGTCGCGATGGCAACAGAGATGAACAAAGGCGTTTTACGTAATTTAGGGTTACTAACACCTGAATTAGAAGAAGCCAAAAATGGCGATTTAATGATTGTCATTAAAGGCCCAAGCGATGATGCCAACGAAGCCACATTAATTGCTATCGAAGAGTTATTTAATAAGAAAAACCAAGGTGGCGGGCAGCATGAAGCTAAATACGCCACTATTAATTCAGCGAAAACACATATCCCAGATGCCAACCTTGCCGTCATTTCAGTAAACGGTCAATTTGCTGCCCGTGAAGCGCGCATTGCCTTAGAAAATGACCTCAACGTTATGTTGTTTTCCGATAACGTCTCCATTGAAGATGAACTCGCGCTCAAACAGCTGGCTAGCAAGAAAGGCTTGCTGATGATGGGCCCAGACTGCGGAACTGCCATTATCAACGGAACTGCGCTGTGCTTTGGTAACGATGTACGCCGTGGCAGCATTGGTATCATCGGTGCATCCGGTACGGGTAGCCAAGAGCTCAGCGTCCGTATTCACGAATTTGGCGCAGGCGTTTCTCAATTAATTGGTACTGGTGGTCGCGATTTAAGCGAAAAAATTGGCGGTATCATGATGATTGATGCCCTAAAAATGCTCGATGCCGATGATGAAACCCAAGTTATCGCTCTGATTTCTAAGCCACCAGCCCCTAGCGTAGCCAAAAAAGTGCTAGAGCAAGCGGAAAAATGCCATAAACCTGTTGTTGTGTGTTTCTTAGGTAGCCAACCACTACCAGAAGACAAACCGGGTTTAACCTTCGCCCAAAGCACCAAAGAAGCAGCACTGAAAGCTGTTCTATTAACCGGTATTCGCAAAGAAGATTTAGATTTACACCCGCTCAATTTACCGCTAATTGATGAAGTCAGAGCAAAACTGAAGCCTGAGCAGAAATACATTCGAGGCTTATTCTGTGGTGGAACGCTATGTGACGAAGCCATGTTTGCCGCGCTGGAAAAATACGATGATGTTTACAGCAATATTCAGCCAAACTCTGACTATCGCTTAAAAGACCTCAATAAAAGTATTGCACACACCTTCCTCGATTTTGGTGATGACGACTTTACCAACGGTAAACCACACCCAATGATCGACCCAACTAACCGTATTGAACGTTTACTGCAAGAAGCTCGCGACCCTGAAGTGGGCGTCATTATGATGGACTTCGTTTTAGGCTTTGGTTCTCATGAAGACCCTGTGGGCGTGATGATTGACGCGATTAAAGAAGCGAAGAACATCGCCAAACAAGATGGTCGTGAATTAGAAATTTTAGGCTATGTGCTGGGCACTGACCAAGACACCCCATCGATGGATGCGCAAGTCAAAATGCTAACAGATGCCGGAGTCATCTGGGCAAGTAGCAGCACCAATACCGGTTTATTAGGGCGTGAGTTTGTATGGAAAGGGGAGAAAGCATAATGACTTCATTATTTAAGCAGCCATTAAATGTCATCAACGTTGGCATCGAAATGTTCAGTGATGACCTGAAAAAACAACATGTTCCGGTCACGCATTTAAACTGGACACCTCCAGGACAAGGCAACGTTGCGGTTATTCGCGCCCTTGACCAAATTGAAGGTAATGCCGCATTACAAGAAAAAATTGCGGCGGCTAACGCCCAAGCCCTTGAGCGTATTATTCAATCTCAACCTGTGTTAATCGGTTACGACCAAGCGATTAATGTGGTTCCAGGTATGACCAAAAACACCATCTTACATGCGGGCCCACCTGTAGCATGGAAAGACATGTGTGGTGCCATGAAAGGTGCGGTCACCGGTGCGCTGGTTTTTGAAGGTTTAGCAAAAGATTTAGCGGATGCCGAACGTGTTGCGGCCTCCGGTGAAATCATCTTCTCACCTTGCCATGAACATGATTGCGTCGGTTCGATGGCAGGTGTGACTTCAGCTTCAATGTTTATGCACATTGTTGAGAACAAAACCTATGGTAACCGTGCGTTCACTAACCTCAGCGAACAAATGGCGAAAATCTTACGCATGGGTGCCAATGACCAAAGCGTCATCGACCGTTTAAATTGGATGCGTGATGTTTTAGGCCCAATGCTACGCGACGCAATGAAAATCGTTGGTGAAATCGACCTACGTTTGATGCTTGCGCAAGCACTGCATATGGGCGATGAGTGTCATAACCGTAACAATGCAGGAACAACCTTACTTATCCAAGCGCTTACAACAGGGATCATTCAAACTGATTTCTCTGTTGCACAACAAAAGGAAGTGTTTGATTTTGTTGCAAGCAGCGATTACTTCTCCGGCCCAACGTGGATGGCGATGTGTAAAGCATCAATGGATGCGGCTCACGGCATCGAATACAGCACCGTTGTTACGACCATGGCGCGTAATGGCTATGAATTTGGTTTACGCATCAGTGGGTTACCAGGTCAATGGTTCACAGGTCCTTCTCAGCAAGTTATTGGCCCAATGTTTGCGGGCTACAAACCAGAAGACTCTGGTTTAGATATCGGTGACTCCGCTATCACAGAAACCTACGGTATTGGCGGATTTGCGATGGCAACCGCACCGGCTATCGTAGCGCTGGTTGGCGGTACAGTTGAAGAAGCGGTCGATTTCTCTCGCCAAATGCGTGAAATCACCTTAGGTGAAAACCCGAATGTCACTATTCCATTATTGGGCTTTATGGGTATCCCTACCGCCATTGATATTACTAAAGTTTCTGCCAGCGGCATTCTACCGGTTATCAACACCGCGATTGCCCATAAAGATGCAGGTATCGGTATGATTGGCGCAGGTATTGTTCACCCGCCGTTTGATTGCTTTGAAAAGGCCATGCTGTCTTACGCACAGAAATATGCTTAGTTTTCAGCCATAAAAAAAGACGCCCAACTCCGGTTGGGCAATAAAAATAAAACGAATACCCTGATTGATTTTATTTGAAAAACAGTGCTGTAACTCAAAATATAGGAACATACCCTAAATAATTTGAATTGCAGCTAGGCGGCAAGTAAACGAGACCCTAGGAGCATACATAAGTATGTGACTAGGGCGAGTGAATGCAGCCAACAACGCTGCGGTTCAAAGTATGACGGGTATACAGGGGAATACTTAAAATGAGTATATTCAAAATCAAGTGGAAACGTGGGGATTTGGCCGCCTACTTCGGCTTAATGACCAACAACCTAACCAACCTACTCACCATGATGGGCCTGTTAATTTTCGTTGTCGGCATCCCATCTGAAATTGTTTACGGTCGTATCGCTCCCGCCTTTGGTTTCGCTGTTTTACTTGCCAGTGTGAGCTATGCTTACTTTGGTCAGCAAATGATCAAGCAAACCGGGCGCAATGACGTCACCGCTTTACCATCAGGGCCGAGTGCGCCTTCTATCTTTACAGTGACGTTCTTAGTTATCATGCCGGTCTACCAAACTACACAGAATGCGGAATTTGCGATCCAAATCGCGCTGGTTTGGTGTTTTGTTGAGTCGATGATCCTCGTGGGTGGTTCTTTCTTAGGTGAAACCATCCGTAAGATGATCCCACGCACCGTACTGTTATCCTGTTTGTCCGGTTTAGGGTTACTGTTACTGGCGATGAACCCAATGCTGCAAGCGTTTGAAGCCCCAACGGTTTCATTCATTGTGCTGTTATTAATTTTCATTAACTGGTTTGGTAAAAAACCGATTTTTGCTCGCATCCCAACTGGCTTATTGCTGCTAATTGCCGGTACAGTATTGGCATGGGTTTCTGGCTTGCAAAGTGCGGAAGCAATCAAAGACTCAATGGCATCATTTGGTTTCAACCCACCGGGTATTCATATTGATAGTTTCTTCCAAGGCCTGCCACACGCTCTGCCTTACTTAGCATCAGCGGTACCACTTGGTTTAGCAAACTATATCTTCGACCTGGAAAATATCGAAAGTGCGCATACTGCAGGTGATGAATACAATACGCGTAAAGTCATGTTAGCTAACGGTTTATCATCGACAGTTGGCTGTTTTATGGGTAACCCATTCCCTGTCACTGTTTACGTAGGTCACGCAGGTTGGAAAGCCATGGGAGCAAGCGTGGGTTATACATTAGCATCCGGTATCACCATGTTTATCGTACCACTATTCGGTATCGGTGCCTTCATGTTAGCTATCATTCCAATGACCGCTATCGTACCGATATTGGTATTCATCGGGGTCGTCACCGCCAACCAAGTTGTGCGAGAAACACCAAAAATTGAAGTTCCCGTTATCTTTATCTGTCTATTCCCATGGATTGCTAACTGGGCATTGACGATGGTTAATAGTGTTATGGGCGCAGCAGGCACCTCTGCGAGTGCGATTGGGGTTGAAACCTTGCTACACAAAGGGGTTTATTACCAAGGTCTGGTTCATTTAGGTAACGGAGCACCTTTAGCCAGTATGCTGTGGGGCTGTATTGCTATCTTTGCTATCCTCAATCAACCACTGCGTGGAGCCATTGCTGCTGCCGCGGGAGCAATATTAGTATTCTTCGGAATTATTCACTCCCCAGCGGTCGGAATTGCTACTGGTTCAACCTTGATGTTTGTTTACGCATACCTCATGATGGCAGCTTTATTTGTACTCAAACACTTTTTAGACAGCCGGAAATCGGTGGAAGAACAACAAGCTGAAAAATCTGAGAAACTCAGTAAGTCAGTGTAACCAAGCCAACCTTTATAGTAGGTGTGCGCTGTACACCTACTATCAGCTAAATCTCTGTCTCAGGAAACATTAACAATGAAAGAACTCGTGGTTGTTGCCATCGGGGGCAACAGTATTATCAAAGATAACAACAGCCAGTCTATCGAAGCTCAAGAAAAAGCCGTTCAAGAAGTTGCACACCACATTAGTGACATGCTTGAAGGTAATTACAACATTGTTTTGACCCATGGAAATGGACCTCAAGTTGGATTAGATTTGCGCCGAGCTGAGATTGCTCATGAAACCGAAGGTTTACCTTTAACACCGCTGGCTAACTGTGTGGCAGATACTCAAGGTGGAATTGGCTATTTAGTTCAACAAGCTTTGACTAACGTCCTAGCAAAACGCCATAACCGCCAAGCCATTACCGTAGTGACTCAAGTTGAAGTGGATAAAAATGACCCAAACTTTAGCGCGCCAACCAAGCCGATTGGGGCATTTTTTACTGGGCAACAGACTCAGCAATTACAGCAAGAAAACCCAAACTGGCATTTTGTTGAAGACTCAGGCCGCGGCTATCGCCGTGTGGTGGCTTCCCCCGAACCAAAACGTGTCGTTGAATCACAAGCGATCCGCACCTTAACAGAACACAATTATGTGGTGGTTGCCGCAGGTGGCGGCGGTATTCCAGTCATTGATAACGGCAATGGTGGCTACAAAAGTGTTGATGCGGTGATTGATAAAGACCTATCAACAACCTTGTTGGCGAAAGAGCTCAATGCCGATATTTTAATTATCACCACAGGTGTCGAAAAAGTATGCATTCACTTCGGCAAACCTGAACAAAAAGCACTTGGCGAAACTACCACCAGCGACATGCAACGCTACATGGAAGAAGGCCATTTCCCAGCAGGTAGCATGTTACCGAAGATTGAAGCCAGCCTATCGTTTATTGCCAACGGTGGTAAACGAGTGATCATCACCACCCCTGAAAAACTACCAGAAGCTTTACGCGGTGAAACCGGAACCCATATTGTTCAAGGGTAAGTTTCTATAATCTGGATCATGCGAATTTTTTGTTCGTCGCAAACTGCAGTATCCCTCAGATCGTTTGATGACGATCTGGGTGGATAAGTATCGCTTAAAAACAGGAAATTCGGCAGTAAATGGATATCACTAGGAGTTTCTATGAAAGCAGAAAAATCATCCGGCAGAAGAGAGTTCCTTTCCACCAGTGCTAAAGTGGCAGCCGCTTGCACTTTATTTGGTGCGGTATCGGGCTTTGCCTCCGCCCAGAGCCAAGCTAGCCAAACAGCAGGCCAATCCAGTATCACGGATAAACATTATTACCTTGATGACGTGTTACTCGAAACGGGTTTTAATTACCATGATTCGACGGTCGTCGGCACCCAAACCGCCTTACATACCGTAGAAATTCGTGACGGTATAATTGCAGCCGTTTTACCCAATAAACAACATGCAGATGGCACATTGAATGCCTATAGTGCGCAAGGCAAACTCATGCTACCGGCCTTTCGCGACATGCATATCCACCTCGATAAAACCTTCTATGGTGGGCCATGGCAGGCGCCACAGTCACGTGAAGGTAAAACGATTATGGATATGATCGCGTTAGAGCAAAAATTGCTACCTGAATTACAGCCTTTCACGGAAGAAAGAGCAAATGCATTGATCGCGCTGATCCAATCCCAAGGATCAACGATTGCTCGTAGCCATTGTAATATCGAACCCGTTTCCGGTTTGAAAAATTTAGAAGCCTTACAAAAAGTGCTTGGAGAACACCAACAAGACCTAACTTGCGAAATCGTCGCCTTTCCACAACATGGTTTACTACATTCCAAGTCAGAAGGTTTAATGCGTGAAGCCATGCAAGCAGGCGCTCATTACGTTGGTGGTTTAGACCCAACCAATGTGGATAGCGCGATGGAAAAGTCTCTCGATTCGATGTTCCAAATTGCGTTGGACTACAACAAAGGCGTGGATATTCATCTACATGAAACAAGTCCCGCAGGCGTTGCCGCTATCGATTATATGATTAAAACGGTAGATGAAAACCGCAGTTTGCGCGGTAAAGTGACCATCAGCCACGCCTTTGCATTGGCAACATTAAACCCTGAACAAGCAGAGAAAACAGCGAAACAATTGGCTGAGCAGCAAATCACCATTGCTTCAACTGTTCCGATTGGCACACTGCATATGCCACTGAAAACCCTAAATAAAAATGGGGTATTTGTGATGACCGGAACGGATAGCGTGATTGACCATTGGTCGCCCTTTGGCCTAGGTGACATGCTAGAAAAAGCTAATTTGTACGCGCAGCTCTACACTCGCCCTGATGAGTTATCGCTGTCCCGTTCACTGGCCATCGCAACAGGCAATATTTTGCCACTAGATGAAAAAGGCCAACAAGTGTGGCCAGCTAAAGGGGATGACGCCAGCTTTGTGCTACTTGATGCATCTTGTTCTGCTGAGGCAGTCGCACGGATTTCCCCAAGGTTCGCGACTTTTCATAAAGGCCATTTAGCCCACGGAATGATGCCGAAGTCTGCTTCATAGTGATAAAAGAATAGCGCCTATAGGCGCTATTCTTGCCACGTTATTTTTTCAGTTTGAGCGTATTAAAGATTAAATCTAATAAACCTGAGTTATCTACGGATTGCAGTACAGTAATTGGCTTTGTTTTTGGTTCAGGAACTCCGACCCGTAGACGCAGTGCGTCATAGCAGAAGCTTTTGCCGCGCAGCGCTCCCTGTAGCTCAATACCTACATGCTTTTTATCATAAGTCACCAAACTCTTATCCAATAGCCATGCAACGGTTAACACATCATGTATCCAACACCCTGCTAAATGACGTGTCGCACGTGAATAGTCCATCCACGGTCGCATTGTTGCCACAAGAAAATGGCTCAGTGGCGTATCAATTTGTGCAAGCTTATCGAGATCCTCATGCACCATTTGCGTTTGTACCGTAACATCCATCGGTACTAAAGTCAGGTTTGCCCCACTATTAAGCACCGCATAGGCTGCTTCAGGGTCGACACCAAAATTAGTGTCTTTCAAATACCCCGGTACGTTAAAAACCGCCCCCATAACCACTATCTCCGCCACGTTTTGAGCCATGTCAGGAAACAGCTGAATTGCTATTGCGATATTAGTTAATGGGCCAATGGCAATAATCGTGATTTGTTTCGGGTTTTGGCAAACTAATTCACCAATACGTAACGCGGCTTCTGGGATAGACTTCGGTAAACTGGGTATGGGTGGAAGACCGTCCCATAGGTGCGTAAGTTGCGCTCGTTCAGCGCCGTTATCGAGTAGTTCACGCCATGGCGCGCTAGTTTCAACCAAGGCTGACGATGCACCACGATAAACAGGAATATTTTCACCCAGTGAATGAACTAAATGGCTGGCAACGTCAAAGCCAATTTCGCTAGGTGTATTACCCGAAACAGTGGTGATCATTTCCAATTTGATTTCAGGTGCAGCGATAGCCAGCGCAAGTGCCAGACCATCATCAACATTCGCACCAACGACCCCATTACCGGGGTCGCAATCTATAATCACTCGCATAAATTTCCCTGAAACAATAAATAATCAGCACCCGCATGAGTGCCCGATTTGTAATTCAAATTCCACTTCACAGATGGCTTCTTTAGATGGCCAATTTTGTAAAATTTGTATCGCTCTTTGCGCTATTTTATCAACAGGCTGGCGAACAGTTGTGAGAGTTGGAACGGTATATTCTGATTGCACTGTACCGTTAAAACACACCAGTGCAATGTCTTCCGGTACGCGTAATTTTAATTCTGCTAAGGCTTTTAAACAGCCAAAAGCTTGCAATTCATTCGTGGCAAAAATAGCTTCAGGGAACCCCTCTTCCCGCATCTGATAGATAGCCTGGTAGCCCCAAACGCGGGTATATTCCCCTGATAAAATCCATTTTTGTTGTATCGTTAAGTCAGCTTCTGTGAGTGCAGCTTTCCAACCATTTAAGCGGTCTTGGGTATTGAGCATCTCATTTGGGCCGCAAATAATGCCAATATTTTGATAGCCATGCTTAATGAGATGACGAGTAATTTTATAGGCTGCGAGCTTCTCATTCACTTGAATGGTACTGATCCCTTCTGTGGCTTCAATCCTATCAAGCATCACACAAGGCGTGCCTGATGACTGAATTAAATCAACATAGGGATGCCGGTCAACACTGGTATAAATGAGGCCTTCAACTTGCCTTAACAACAGGTTATTAATCAGCTCTTTTTCACGAACTCGTGAATCTCCCGCATCACCCAGCAACAAAACATGCCCATATTTAAACGCTTCTCGCTGCAAGGCATGCGCAATAGAGGCTAAAAACGGGTTAGAGATATCGGGGATCACTAGCCCATAGGTTTGAGTGCTACCCGACGCTAGCGCTTTTGCAATACCATTTGGCCGATACCCCGTTTTTTTGATTGCTGCTAACACCTTTTGCCGTGTTGCCTCTGCAACAGGACGAGGGCCATTGTTAATTACATAACTGACTACCGCAACCGAGGTTCCGGCTTCGCGGGCAACATCTACCCGCGTCACTTTACGGTCATTCGTATCAGACACTCAGCAGTTCCTTTTTCCAACATGACGTTGCCAAAGAATAGCAGCCACTCTGATTTTTATATACAACCATGCTCACTTATATCGCATCTTCAGGCAGGTTTAAGTCACGACCTCGGGTTTCTGGTGCAAAGAATGTGGTCACCAAACCAATGCCAGCCATTCCAATAAAATAGACGGCAATTGGCCACCACTGACCTGTCCAAGACAACAGTGCAGATGCCACTAATGGAGCTGTACCTCCGGATAAAATAGAGCCGAGTTCTTTAGCAAAGGCCATTTTAGTATAGCGATTACGCACGCCAAATAATTCTACGCCCCAAGCCGCTTGTACCCCGAAAATGCCCAGTGATGCTAACCCCATTCCAACCACTATCGTCGGGATAACGATCATCGGTTCGCGAGAGTCTAATAACATAAACGCGGGTACGGCATACAGCATCAATAGGAAACAGAACCAACGATAAACAATACGGCGCCCAAATTTATCTGATAACCACCCTGCAAATGGAATGATGGCAAAACCAAGGATTGAAGCAATTAAAACCGCCGTTGTTGGCACAGATTTATCCACCAACAATATTTTGGTGACATAACCGATGATAAAGCCTTGGGCGAGATAAGATGGGCCGTTTTCGCCGATACGTAACCCGACCATGGTCCAAAACGCACGCGTTTTTTGCCAAAATGAACGGTTATCAACAGGATGAGCCACGGTATCAGATTCCAATGCAAGGCGACGTTCTTCAGCAAGCTGCTCTTTTTGCCTTTCAAAAACAGGTGTTTCTCGCATATGCTGACGAATAAATAACGCGGCTAAAGCAATTAAAATACTGCCAAGGAAGGGAATACGCCATCCCCACGACATCAGGCTTTCTTTGTCCATTTGTAACACTATCAGCCAAATCATTGAGGCCAGTAATGTTCCACTGTTGGAGCCTAATGCAATGATTGATGAAACTAAACCGCGACGTTTTACGGGGGCGTATTCGCCTAGCATCACAGTTCCACCGGATAGCTCAGCTCCCGCACCTAAGCCTTGGGCAAACCGTAGGATCACCAAACAAACGGGCGCCCAAACACCAATCTGTGCGTGGCTGGGTATCGCACCAATAAGGGTGGTCGATAACCCCATCAATGCAATCGTGATCACCATGACCATTTTTCGGCCATGTTTATCACCTAACCAACCAAAAAATAATGCACCAATTGGACGGGCGATAAACCCAACGGAATAGGCGGTAAAACTGGATAACAGCGCCATAATAGGCGTTGCATCAGGGAAGAAAACATCACCGAAAATAATACCTGCCGCTAAACCATAGAGAGCAAAATCCGCATATTCCATGGTTGTACCTAACCAACAAGAGAAAATCGCCCGCCGGAAATCTTTTTTTCCTTCCGGCGTACTTAACCGCTCTTGCGCGGCTTGTTGATTCGCCTCGATATTTAATTGTGTAGCCATAGTTATAAACCCTTGGTGTTGGCGCAAAGCCTATTAATCAAAAAATCTAACTGGCGTTTTTTATTTACTTAAAGGATAGTCTACGCGCGTAGAATTAAGCAAACGAGGGTATGCTATTTTGTGAGCGTTATCACTTGATGACAAAAATATGAATTTTATGTGACTGAAATAACACGATAAAAAATAAATAAAAAAGAATAGAAAGTAGCGATTAGAGATCTGCTGCTCTAAAAAAATAATCTCGCTTAACTGAAATAATCATTTTAAATGATGCCCTAAAAATAAAAGCCACGTTCGAATAAATACCGTGGCTTTATCTGTTTATTTGACACTCAATAGATACTCGACAATATCACTCAACTTATACCATTTCATCCAAACTTCATCGTTAATTGGTTGCCCTGTATACTGTTCGATAGCCGCTATCAATTCCAACATTTCTAAAGAATCAATATGTACATCTGCGATTAATGTCGAATCAAGCGTAAAATCATTTGTAATACCAGAATAGGTTCGAATCTGCTGAATTTGCTCAAATAACCACTGCCAATGAATTTCTGTCGATGAGTTCATTTTATTCACCTTAAGACTGCTTAGCATAATCTAATTTTTCATTTAAATTACGTGTCATTAACCCTTCTGCAGACAATACAACTTTAGCATTGCCATCAATATAAGATGTTCTATAGTGAGAGGCATTTTTAATGGCCAAAAACGATTCTGTCTCTGCCGGTTTGGTTGATTTCTCCTGCACAAGTTCTCTGTTATTAGTCAGTTTCACACCCTCAGGGACTTTTTTATCTATTAAGTAACTGCCGTAATGGCTACCAAACTTAGGTTTAATATCCATTGGTTGGTTACTTTTACTGGCTAATTTAACCGAGGATTTAAACCGCTCTTCAATCGATTTCATGGCGTCTTCTTCCTCAACAGATAAAGGCTCCCCGTTAAGACTTTCTAGATGAACATTCGATTTAATTATTTCAACCTTTTGGTCATTCTGAGTGTCGCTATTAGAGGAATCGTAATCTGGCACAGGCTCTGTTTCTCTTGTATTCAATCCCCTTTGTGGTGATGTTACGTTTCTATGTAATAAAGGTTCATTAACATCAAATGGCTTATCATTTTCATGTGTATTTGATGAAGGGAGCTCTTGTTCTGTACTAACATCAGCTCCTTGATAAGAAACCTGCTCAGCATTCTTACTCAATGGTGAGCTAGCGTAATTATTTATTATAGTTGTTGTATTATAACTATTTGCAACCGTTCTAGACGGGTTCGCTACTAATTGACGAGTTAAACCATCAACCTCATCACTTGGTAATTTATTGTCAGAGCTTTCCTGTTTCACAGATTCCGTTAAATTCATTTTGACTTTTAACGGCATAATGATGCCTATTTTTTTCTCTATGCTACGAAATATATTATTTAATTGCTGATACTTATCGCCATACTGATTAGCAGGAACTTTATTATATTCCATTATTAATTTAGAAATATCACTGTCTAGCTGTTCATTTGCTTCTGTGACTAAAAACTTATCTACTGAGTAGCTTTGAACTTCATTATCAGGGAAATATGCAGTTAATTGCTGTTTAATTGCCGGGGAAACATACTTCTCTTGGTAACGTGTTACCAAGTCATTATTCCCTTTAGTTAATAAAAAATTAGCAAGTTGCGTATCTACCTTTTCCTGTTGACTATTTAAAATATCTTTAACATTTTTATCTTTACTTAAATTTTTTGTACTTATACTTTTAACTAACTCTGTCGCTGCAGAAAGTAATGCTCGTGGTATTTCTTGAGGCTCAAATAACGTCAATACTACCAATGCACTTTCAGGTCTATGGTTTATCTCCTGCTGTAAAGTACAGCCATGCCCCCCAGCATTTAATGCCTTCTCGACCATCTCATAAGTAATATAACGATCAGAAGAACTAAGTAGTTGTGTAATTTCTTCTATTTGTTGTTGATGGTTACTTGCATGTAATTCATTAACATCGCCAGAGATATTAATTTCATTTTTAATATTATTCTTAGGTAATAAACTTTCTGTTCCCGATGGGATAATTTTATTTAGTTGATTAGAAAACCCACTGCTAATTTTTTGATTATGGTTAATATTATTAATGCTAGTCTTACATGGGCTGTGAATGGATGATATTGACATCATAAGTTATCCTTATAATAAACGATTATTAATTTCTTTTATACATGTTAAATATTAACTAAACCGCTATTATATTGGTTTAGTTCTTGAATTAATTTTATCAATAACTGAGTTAATGTATCAAAGTGACTATTATCTTGGCGAAAAGTCTCTAATAATCGAGAAACAGAACTATTAACTGCATTTTTTTGAGCATCAATTGCTGTTTGCAGGCTTTGCACAGTCTGAGCCATTAATTCCACGCCTGCAGTTTTCCAGCCGTTTGTCGTATCCTCAACATCATAAATCGCCGTCATAATTTCCTTGAGTGGCGTAATGTCTGGGTAAATACGAATAACTCTCTGACCGTATTCTCCTCTTATGCCTACACGAAAACCTTGGCCATCAAGCTTTTTTTTCCAAAAATTAAATGCTGAATCACTATAATCCATTTCATATATTTTTTCAGCACTACTGTCAGATTCAGACCAATTCTTGTAGTAATCTCTATTATCATCATCAGCATCTGTCGTCAGAGGTTTATCTTTTTTTAGCTCATTTAGTCTTACTTCTTTATGATCTGTATATTTGTTAAAAAGTTCATCGAGTCTATCTAATAACTTGACGCGCTGAAATTTTATTTTTCCATCATCCCCTGCTTTAATATATTCGGATATTTTACCGAGAGCGGTATTAACATCCTGCATATATTTTGTGGATGATTTTATTATGTTTCCAAAATCTTTTTGATAGCCACTATTAATATTTTTTATTATTTTTTCAACCTGACCAATATGGCTTCGTCCATCTTCAATCGACCGCGACCGTGATGAATAAGCTGCCGCACCATCGGGTAATGTCGCGAACTCGTCAGATAACTTTATTAATACTCTAGAGGTGTTGTCCCCTGATATTTTCAATTCTCGGATTAAAGCATTTGCCTGTTCAGAAATATCGTTTAGCTGCTCAAAAACAATATTAGTTCGTTCTATAGGCTTGGCTATTTCATCACATAATTGCTCATAATAACTGACAACTTGTTGATAGATATCCAAATTAGGATCAATCGCAACACCTTCCCCTATAGGGGAAGGATTATTATCAATTAAACCGACATTATTTACGCGCGAAAGCTGAATATTTGCCAACAGGTTCAATGATGTTGTACTCATTATTACCCTCGTATTGCAGATTGGAATGTACGCGTTTTAGAATCACGAATATCCCTTAAAGCTTCATCCATTTTCTTCAACAATTCCGTACTTTCACTCATTGTTTTCTCTGCATTTTCAGAGACTTTACGTGCTGCTGATGAAGTTTCCTGTTCTATCATCGCGCTAGCACTTTCCGCTTTAGCTCCAGCTTGTGATGCCGATCCTGCCATATTTCCTGCACTATCGGATAAACGAGCCCCTTGCTCTGCTACACCACGTTTCACACTCTCTTTAGTGACAATATTGTTATGATCATTAAGCTGATTTTGGCCATGAGCTTTCGTGCTATCTGCTGCATTTTGCATATTTTTCGCAACTAACGTTTTCTGCCCTGCTGTTGCTTGGTCAACCATCTCAATAGTACTACCGTCCTTACCTCTAAGTACGGTACTTCCGTTATTTTTTCCAGTTAGTTCAGTAACTTGACCGTGAAGCTTATTACCCGAATTAGTATTATTCACACCCGCTTTTAAGTTAGCGTTTATCGATTTATTTTGCGTATGCAACGATTTCGCTTGGAATGCAGCACCTAAACCACTGATACCTAAGGA
Organism: Providencia sp. PROV255; assembly: GCF_028478065.1. NCBI lineage: Bacteria > Pseudomonadati > Pseudomonadota > Gammaproteobacteria > Enterobacterales > Morganellaceae > Providencia > Providencia sp. PROV255. The sequence continues at coordinate 182,770 of NZ_JAMPMI010000011.1, forward strand.
GACGCCAAAATTAATCATGGCGCTCTCCATCATCTTTTTTCCTTCTTTAATGGTGGATGCGGCGGCTGCCTCCACCATTTTGCCACTTAAGATGTTAAATGCGGCATTCAATTGGCGGTCTGAGATTTTAATTTCGGATGCAACTTTGCGGATAAGTTTTGATATTTCAACAATGATCTCACTGCTCATAATACCAATATATTCACTTGTCTTTGCAGAGCCAATGCTCTCAATCACTTTTTGTTCTGCATTTTCAAAAATATGATGTAACTCATTAGTGAGTTTAGGAGGACATGCACTTAACAGTATTGCCGCCTTTTCTATTTCGTCTGAATCAAGTTTTGATAGGGCACCCATTAATTGTTCTGGCATTATTTCACCACTCGATGGTGACTTTAATACCGGCTTATCTGAAAATTCTGCGAATGTTAATTGTGGCAAACTTGCTAAATTAATTTCTTGTCGAGCTGCTGGATGAGTTGAAACAAATATCTCTTTTTTATTTCCTAGTGCTTCAGCACTAAAAATAGCTTTATTGGCTATTACGGGTTGTGTCGTAATGGCTGTCATTTAAAATTACTCCTTAGTTTACGCAAAGCGTGCGGTATTCATCATATCGACTTTACTTTGGCTCGATTTTTGAAGACCATTAAGCATTGATACGAACATTTCATCAAACTGCTCATAGTTTTTCGACATAGCTTGAATTAATTGGTTAAGTAACTCGGTAATCGCTTCGATAGCAGCGTTATTTAGCATCATACCGGCGAGCATCTCTTTCATTTTTTCTCCCATTGATGCTGCATACACATTTAATCCCCCTGTTGTTGCTGCACTTGCAACTGTAAGCCCTGCATTCATACCTCTTGCAGAAACTTCTAATTTGGCCATAGCGACACTTGGATTTTTGGTGTTTTTTGCCGTTTCACCAACTTGCTTAATGGCTTTAGTGCCATCAGCTACCGAATCACTTGCTTTTGTCGTTTTGGTTGCAACGTTACCCAATGCATTCATTAAGCTTTTTGGCATTGATTTGACGGTGTTTTTCAGTATGCTTCCAGCATTTTTCAGCAAGAGTTGGGCCGCACTTTTAACGGTATTAGCAATATTTTTAACCATTGACCCCATAGAAAGTAACGAGAAAGCTAAGAATGCTATCGCAGCAACAATCATTCCCACAATGCTACCAATCTGCTTCGCTTTATCTTCATCGACACCAAAGCTGATCAACACATCCGTTACTGCTGAAGAAATTTCATTGGCAAGCATCTGCATTAAGCTCCCGTGCCCTGTTTCTTCCAATACAATATCTGCAACCGCCATCGAAATACCAATAGCAGCTATTGCGAGTGTTAACGGTGCTGCCGTTCCAAAAGAAGCGACGGTGGCGATCACTGAAACAGCTAAAAGTACATAACTAAAAACTTTACTGGCACAAGATGCCGCTTTATTGGCTTCAGCCGCTTTGCGCTCAGATTCCGCAGCCTCTTTTGCTTTTTTATCCGAATTTTTCCGAGAAGCTTCATTGATTTCCGTCATCACTGCTTCTTGCTCCTTCATATTACGAATAGAGTCTTCATTCATGACTTTTTTAAGCTGAGCCGTCAGCATCGTTAAAAGCGATAATGTGTTCTCCCATTTATCACCATCAACCTCAACAGGCCTGGGGGCTGTTTCGATAAATGCATCCAGTTTTTGGCTCGCATTACTAGAAATTTTTAAAAACTCATACTCTTTATCTATTAGAGCTTCATAATTATTTTGAAGTTTATCGACATTTTCAGTTAGTGTTTTAACCTTAGCCTTCAATAAACCTGTTGTACCTTCTAAACCATCTCGTTTATTTTTTAACTCATCGAGCTTGTTGGTAAGTACTTCCACTTGCTTTTTAATATTACCTTCTTCGTTATAAATTTCTTCCGTAATAGACTTATCAAACGTATTTATTAGCTCTAGTCGTTGTTCACACTCACTTAATTTTTTCTGTGTATTCGTAATTTCTTTTATGTTACGTTCTACAGGAGATTGATGTTCCTTTAGTGAATCTAGGGCATTTGCCAATTTAGTTTTACCTAAATCTAATTGGTCTTTAGCTTCGCCCCGTTGATTTTTAATATTGGCTGCTTCTTCTGTAGAATTTGCAAAAGAATCAAGTAACGCCTGCCCTTGTTTTCGTAAAGCGGTTGACTCAAGGTTTAAAAGCTGTAATCGATTATTTAATTCACCAATATTGCCTTCATGTAACAACCGACGTATTGTCGCAAATGTTTCAACCAATAAAGCCGTTGCATTAAATGTTTGGCCTTGTGGAGATGACTGAGTACTTAACCTAGCCTTTGCCATCACAGGTTTACCCAAGCGAGGTGAGCCTTCTATCTGAATTCGTTTTGCTTGTTCACCCGACACTAACTCTCTACTCACATCCTCTAACGCTAAAACTGATTTTGTAATATCTTCACTTAGCTTTAATGGGTTATTACCTTGTAAAAAGGTATGAATATTCTTTATTCGCTCACTATTGCCAAGATTTGTAATATCAACCATACGATAACCTCGTTATATATTAGAGTCTGTTAAATCAGGACTTATTTCAGAGTCCTTCTTTAATGCACTTAAATAGATTTGCGATTTGTTTTGCAAGTCCACATCAGAACTACTTTCTAAAACACTTTCAAAACAGTGAATCGCTGCACTACTTTTTTTCATCATTAAATTACATTGCCCTGCATGAAAAAGTGGGCGGTAATCATTTTTAGCCAATACAAATGCTAAGGCATATAATTCTGTTGCTTTCGCATATCGCTTCGTTAATTGATAGACGGCAGCAAGGCCCATGACATAATCTGTATTATAGAAATCATAAATACTTAAAAATCGAAAAAAAGTTTCTGCTTCTTTTAATTTACCTTGTTGATAGAATTCGTATGCATAAGAATAAATGCCATCCATCGTACTCTGTGGAATACCGTGTATATCTTTATAAGTGGCACCATCCATTAATGCAGTAGTAATATTGTCAAGTAATTCTTCCATATCCATTTGTTGAAAATTGTTTGTTTCCGCATTATTCATATATTTACCTTATTGTTGATATGCAATGCATAACACATACTTTATGTTTGCATCATAATTAACCGGCTTGGTTCTTTCTTTAAAAAAACGATTCAAGTAACAAATAAATCATTAATTAATGATTGTTATTTTTTTGTGAATGTGATTCATTCCCCCCTATTTTTTCCAATGCGCTATCAATATCAACTCCCATTTTTACTAATTCGATACGGAATAACCAAGATATTATTTGCATAACATCCTCTAATCCTCTTTCATCGATAAAACTGTCATTTTTATATGAACGCCATATTTGCCTTGCTAGGACTATGTCTCTAATAACAGGAATACCTTGTTGTTCCGCGTATTTAACAATTGCTTTTGCTTGCGAACCTTTACTTTTAGAGAATAAAAAGGGTAATGGTGCAATATCCGAATCATAATAAATAAGTAATGCAATATGCGTTGGGTTTGCCATTACGAATGTTGAATTACGAACGTTTGACTTAACCTCTTCCGACAGTAATTCCTGATGCATCCCTCGGCGTGCACTTTTGATATGAGGGTCACCCTCATTATCTTTATATTCCTTTTTGACCTCTTGCTTTTCCATTTTTAAGTTTTTAATATACAAAAAGAATTCAGCTATTGCGTCAACCAATATAATTATTAGAGCGACAGCAAGAAAAACAACAATAAATGTTATACACAGACTAACCCATTGACTAATCATTCCATTTATCATCGTTCTGTAGAGCATAAAAATATCTTTGCGCCAAACAATAAAAAAGACTAATGTTGATACAATAAAGACAATTAAATACAAGACAGCCTTAATTAATTCCTTCAATGAATTCAATGAAAATATTTTTTTAAACCCTGCAATTGGATTTAATTTTGCAAAGTCGAGTTTAATAGCTTCGCTAGCTAATCTAAAACGACTTTGTAATAAAGAAATTATCGCACCAGATAAAAAACAAGCAAATAACACCGGTAAAACAACGCTTAAAAAGATAGTGAAAAATTGCCAAAGTAATGCATCAATTTTTATCTCCGTTGGATGTAAAAATATTTTACGCATTAACCCACCGAGCTCATATAAACTAGAGAGCCCTTCTATCACAAATGCACTAACTACTAGCACAATTGCAGCAACACTATCTTTACTTTTAAAACTTTGTCCTTTCTTTGCTGAGTCTTTGATTTTTTTATCGGTAGGCTTCTCTGTTTTTTCAGCCATAACTATTTATACTCATAGCAATTAAGAGGAAATAAATACATCTCGTAGTGGTGAAATTGAAATCATATTCACTAATATGTCAGGAACTTCATTATGGAAATAAAGCAGAAATACACAAAATGCGATGATTGATTTTATTGCCAAAGATAACGAAAATGCATTTAGTTGAGGGCAAAAACGGGAATATAACCCTAGAGCGACCTCTGTAATAAATAATGTCACTAATATTGGAGCTGTCAAAACAACACCATTAACAACCATTTTATTTAACCACTCCCCTAAGGGGAGGCTATTAAATGAAGTAAATCCATGAGCAAAGGGTAATAATTGATAACTTTGTGCAAATATATTAGCGAGTTGATACATGCCTCCCTGAGCTAAAAACACCATACAAGTAATATGACTCAATAAAACTGCCAGCTCTGATGCTTCTGAACCACTCGCCGGGTCGACAATACTGCTAATCGTTTCACCACGCTGTGCATCGATTAACTCACCAATAACATTAGCTATCATAAAAGGTAAAGCTAATATCAATGCTAATACGAGCCCAATCGAAATTTCATAAATAAAGACATCAACGAAGTTAATTTCATCCCATTGTATGGCATGAGAAGAAAAAAAAGGCCATAAACCTAACGCAATATACGCCACCACACAGTTTTTAATAATTCCACCATTGAGCAGTTTATTACTTAAAAAAGGAAGTAAAAACATCACTGGTGCAATTCTCAGCCAAGCTAACGCTATTTTTATCAACCCCTCTTGAAAGACAAAATAGAGTGAGGACATCAGCGATAGCATTTCCTGGTTCATCCGAATAGCCCAATAGCAGGGATCGCTGCACTTAAAGTTTCTAATGCAAAATTCATCACTTTATCGGCTAACCAACCTGAGATCATAAAGAGCGAACCAAAAACCGCTAATAGTTTTATGCCAAAAGGTAATGTTTGTTCTTGAAGCTGCGTGACGGTTTGCAGTAACCCTACCAATAACCCCACAGTAGTAGCTACTATCACGGGTATTGCTGATAATAAAACGATTAATAGCATCGTTTTATTACTTAAATAAACGATTTGATCCATAGTATTATTCGCTTTAATGCTGTGCTAATTCAATGTATTGCATTACCAATCCTTTAGAAATCAGCGACCACCCATCGATTGCAACAAATAGAATTAATTTAACTGGGATCGAAATTGTCACTGGGCTCATCATCATCATACCCAGCGCCAATAAAATGCTGGAAATAACCAAATCAACCACAACAAACGGCAAGTAAATATAAAAACCAATTTCAAAAGCCGATTTAATTTCGCTTAATGCATATGCGGGTAACAAAGAAAATAATGTAGCTTCACCCTCATCAGCCGCCACTTCCTCTTCGCTTCGGCCTTGTTGTATTGATTCAAAGAAAGTGACTAACTGCGGGTCTGAATATTTTTTCAAATAAGCTCTGTATCCCCCTAGTCCATTCTCAACAAAATTATCGATTGATTGAGCATTACTAAAATCAACCGGCTCTTGCCGCATATGATTATTCACATCCTGTAATACTGGCATCATCACGAAAATAGAAAGTAGCAACGCGATACCATTTAATACCATAGTAGAAGGAACTTGTTGAACCCCCATCGCATTACGTACCATAATTAATACAATCGAGATTTTTAAATAACAAGTGCCCGCAGCAATAATAAATGGCAATAATGTTGAAAAGGCGATAATTACTAATAATGGAATTCCTTCTGGTATTGTTGGCATATTAAACTCTTTTATCACCTAAACTCACAATATGTGTGATTTCTAACCCTAGCTCATCACTATTGCCAATATAAATAAGTTCCCCTTCGGCTATAAGTTGTTTGTTGGCATAAACTTTAACTTCACGTTCTTTATTTTCACCAATAGAATAAATATAACCAGGCTCCATCTTTGAAAGCTCATCAACAGTAATATCGGTATGGCCTAAAACAAAGGTTAATTTAATATTCATATCTTTTACATTAAAGGGACGTACAGCTTCTTGCACTTCATCTTCTTCAGGAAGTACACATTCACTTTCATCTTTTGGCGCCACTAATTCTTCAATCATAAATAGTCCTTCTTCTTGCTTTTGATATCGTGCTAATGTCTGTCCTGTAACAGACATATTTAACTGTAATTGTTGGATACTCAGCACATCTCGTAATTCTATGGTTTGCAAAAGTTTGGCGCTAATATAGCTATATCCCAATATCCAATCAGCTTGCAATTTTAAATGGCCAACTATCTGATTCGTTTGTTGTTTTTTTTCTAAACCTTCAATTGGCTCTGCTAATAATACTTCCCCAAGGTGAGTCTCCTTGACGATTAACCAAGGCTGGTAGTTAATACGCATATCATCAACTATCTCGACAGATTCACAACGGAAATCCTGGGAGAAAAATGTAATTCCGATATATTCAGAGGCAAATAATTCGCATAACTGATTGGTTGATAATAAATTCCATGCATAATGAACGAGTTTAGGCCAACGATAATGACACCAACTTTCAACTGCAACTAATGCGTTTATTTTCTGTGTTTCACTCACAAGCGATAATTTGAAATAAGGAATACTGCGGTTAGCTTGCTTTATTTGTGCATTAACTAGGTAACATTGCTGCCAAATTTTAAGTTGTTTTTCTTGAGAACTGATCCGTCGAATCTTCAACATAATTAATCTTCTTCTTGCTGTTGGTCATGCTGCTGTCTGTTTCGCTGCTGCTGGCGTTCATCTTCACGTCGGATCTGCACGCTGCTTTCATGGTTCAATAAATGTTTATTTTCATTCAATGCCAACTGGACGTCTCGGCTCGCTGTCGAAGCAATGAACTCCCCTTTAGATGCCAATTCAAATGTCACTGAGGGGCTACTTTGCCACTGATTAAAGGTATAAGTGAGACTACGCCCCATCGATTTTGGCTGTTTGTCTTCACCTAAAAGTGGATTATTTTCCATGAGTTCTGGCGCTTTATGCACCTCTTGCTTCTGTTGCACAACCTGTAGTGGTACAGACGGTCGCATTGCCTCATTTAATGTTGTTGCCATGATATTGGTAGAAGGATCTATTTCTTCTACAGATGAAATTTGTGAAGATGTCGCCGCCGCTTGCGCTTCATTAGAGAAATGGTGTGTAGGTTTTTCAGATAATGAAATCTGCTTATTATTATCTAAAGCGGTGATCCTCTGTGATGCTGCCGGCAGCATAAAGGGCTCCTTTTCTGCAATAACGAACTCAAGCTGTGCGTCAACATGATGAGCGCTATTATCTTTAATACCTTGCTTAATACCCTGTTGATCATCCACCTGATGGAATACTAACTGCTGCCCCAGAAGGGAAGAATTATTTTTTAATGCCCCATCTTTCAATCGGTTATTTGTTCGAGGGAACATATTTAATGAAGTGGTATCAGATGAACTAATTGGTCGATGATGAATTGGCTTTAATAGCTCTTGACCAATTTCCTGTGGATTTACGGATTTAATTACGGTTTTTTCTGCATGTTCAATATGTGGTTGTTCAGTTTTTATCTGTGGTTTTAACTGTTTTAATGTCGGCCTTAAAGTATTCTTAGACGCTAACTCCGCCAACGAACTTTCTACATTGAGCTGAGTCTTTTCACTTAATTGAAATTTATTTTTTTCGTATTGAACTGAATTATCGCTAACTTTTCCCTTTGCTCGCTGCGGGATATTCTGTAATGGAAAACCAACCATCATAGTGTTATATAATGGAGTCTCATCTTCGTCAGTAATATTCTGTTCAGCTGAAATGTTCGGCGTCATCGGCAAGTTATTATCAACGGTAGGTGTGCTAGTAATGAGATTAGTATCAAAGTTATTATCAGCTACTAGGTTATAAGAAATTTCAACTTGGTCCTCAGTAAGTGAATTACTCTGTAATTTAATATTCGCATTATTATCTACGATTAATGCACCTACATTTTCGGCTTGGTCCATAGTCGTCAAATGAGGCAATGGGTTAATATCTAAATTATTGTGCTCCGTAAATAGATAGTGATTTATTAACGGCTCGGTCTCTTTAATATTTAATTCTTTGTTTTGTTCTACCGTTTGGTTGCCTTCACCAATATATGCGCTTTCTTTCCAGGTAATCAGTTCTTTCGCTAAGTCGCTAAATTGCGATATTTGTTGCATAGAAGAAAGAGCTACCGGTAGAAAAATAGATATATCCTTTTGTTGATTTTGACTTTTATGATTGAACAACTTCATCATATTTTTGTCACTCACTAGCTTCGCCATTTTTTTTGTTATATTTTGATGGCTAAATTCAGTGGTATTATATGTTGATGACATTGCTTTTCCCTCGATAACTACATGAGGTACTTTGTCATTTGAGCTCGCTTTTATTACTGACATGTACGAATAACTCCTCAATTTCATTTTGTTGCTGAAGTTCTGATTTTAACCTTCTTGCTATACGTTGCTGCTTGAGATAATTTCGGAATTTCTCGCACTTATTGCGTAAAATAAATGCTCGTTTAGCAATTTCAGACTGCAGTATTTTATTTTTTGATATTTCAACGGCTAAGGTTTCTATTTGAAATTCAAATTGAGCAATTTCGGATAGAACCACAGCCTTCAATCGCTGCCGTTCCCAAAAAGCGATTCGGCTTAATTCTTCTGATTTTTCATAAGATGTGGTCTGTGTCGCCAGAACTAAAATACGCTGGCGAATATCCATACATTGTTGTTGCTGTTGCTTTATTATTGAATTTAATTGCGATTGTTCTTGTAATGTCCGGTCAAAACGTCGCTCAGTTAAAGCCAATAAATTAGAAATCATTAAGACGCCAATTCATTGAGAATGTTTAACATATTGTCGAAATTCATTGGCTCATCCATGGCTTGTTTTAAGAAACCTTCAATTTGCTCTTTTTTATCTAAAGCGCGGTCATTTTCATGGCTTTCTCCACGTTGATATTCACCTAACTCAAGGTAAAGCTGAATTTGCTCAAGCCTTGAGATCATGTCACGCAAATCAATTGCACACCGACGATGTTCCGGTGTAGTCACTTTTTGGAATACGCGGCTGATACTGTGTAAGATATCAATCGCTGGATAATGTCCACGTCCGGCCAATTTGTGACTCAAGTAAATATGGCCGTCCAGAATTGAGCGAATTTCATCACCAATCGGGTCAGCTTCTTCTTCACTTTCTAATAACACCGTATAAAAAGCGGTAATCGAGCCATGTTTTAGTTGCCCTGGGCGTTCCAACAACATAGGAAGCTGTTCAAAAACAGAAGCAGGATAACCACGCCTAGCAGGTAGTTCTCCGGTAGCCAAAGCTACGTCTCGCAACGCACGCGCATATCGAGTCATAGAATCAACGTACAGCAATACATTACGACCACAGTCACGAAAATATTCAGCAATCGTAGTCGCAAGTAACGCGGCATTACATCGCTCAATTGGTGGGCTATCTGAAGTCGCATAAATTAAAATGGTCTGTGCTGCATGAGGTGACTCTTTTAATTCTTCAATAAATTCAATAACCTCTCGACCTCGCTCACCAATTAAAGCAACGACATGAATATCCGCATGAGCATGGTTGATGATCATGTTCATTAATGAAGTTTTACCGCTACCTGCAGCGGCGAAAATACCAATTCGCTGACCTAAGCCACATGTCAGTAAGCTATCAATGGCACGCACCCCTGTTACCATCGGTTCAGCAACAGGCCGCCTTTGTGTAACACTCACTGGAGGGCTATCAATGCGCAGTAATTTCGTATTGAGTAACATTGGCTCAGAAAAGTTTTCACTCAACGTACCAACTTGTTCACCTGCCGCATTAAAAATTTTACCTGCTAAATGTTCACCCACTTCAAATACAAACGGATAACCGCTCGGGCGAATAACCACTTCTCGTGTTAAACCTTGAGCACGACCGATTAGACTCAGTACCGTGAGCCCTTCTTTAAAACCAACAACCTGTGCTTTGGCAATAACATTTGGCTGCGCAAGAGAATGCTCAATAAAACAAATCTCACCAATAAATACGCCTTGTAGTGGGGCTTCAATTAGGCACCCATGAATGCGCGCAGGATGCGCGCAGAGATCAAATAACTTCATAATAGATTAAGAAATTAGGCTGTTAAGTTCATTTGCACGCTCAAAGAATTCTTCAAAACTATCTGCAAATAATTGAATATTATTTAAAGCTGATTCTTTTAAAACGGCAGAAAGGACATATGCATCATCCACAATATTCAATGCCGGTTGGCCTGGATAAAAATTATTTGGCGGGTATTCTAATAATGATTTTAATAAGGAAGCACTAACCGCATCTAAATGGCTATAGTTACAATTATCTAAACTACACCAAATGATAATGTCGTCTGTAGATAGGTCAATATTAATTTCAGCAAAACCATGCATTTCAAACTGAATATTAGAATGACAATCTAATTGAGAGTTAACTAGATCACTACGTCCCATAGAATTTAAATATTCATTTAGCATTTCTATAAATCTATATTTCATTGGTATTCCTTATATTTTAGGATATTTTAATTATTCAATACTGATAGTTATATTGAATTCGGTTGCTTTATTTGTTAATAAAGCCGATTTTTTGATTATATGGTTTTGACCACATTGACTTTGACCATTTCAGAAACTTCATTAAAAGAAAGTACTTCTAACTCAGGAAAACGGCCTTCTAAGATTTTTTTGACAAAACGACGAATATCAACAGGCACTAAAATGTTCACATCCCTAACTGATAAATAACTATTTTCTAAAGCAAACTCTGCTGCCTGTATCAACTCATTAGTTTTTTCTGGCTCAAGATGTAAGTATACTCCACCGGAAGCCTGCCTAATCCCTTGACGTATAGTGTCTTCTAGCTCTGAGTTAATCATGAGAACATTCAAACGCCCATCTACAGAAAAACGAGATGAAATGTAGCGTGCCATTGCACTTCTTACGTGCTCGACTAACATTAAGCTATCTTTTTCTTTTGGCACCCACTGCACTAAGGTTTCTATAATCAATTTCATATTACGAACTGATATTTTTTCTATTAATAAGCGTTGAAAAACTTCGGTTACTTTTTGTACTGTGGCATGGCGATAGCACTCTTTCAGTAATTCTGGGTATTTTCTTTCAAGATCATCAAGTAAGTTTTTCGTTTCTTGAATACCGAAAAATTCATTAATAAATCTCAACAACAAACTACTTACACAATCAATGGCTTCTGTCACATCGTCTCGAGCCATTAGACCCAGCTGCTCAATGTTGGGTAGGTCTTTTTGTTCAAACCAAGTACTCACCGAACCATATTCATCCGTAAACTTAGTCAATGACATACCAAGGTATTCAGGTTCGTCATTGATAGTCAGTAAACGATACCCATGGAAATAGATATCATATTCTCCTGCTTTAATTTCATTAATGAGTATCACCATTTTATTTTCAGGTAGAATAGGTGAATAGTTAACGGCAATATCAGGAATCCTATACCCATAACGAATAAAAATATCCTTTTTCATTCTGGATAAAAATTTATTATCTTCTAAATGTTTTTTATATTTTTGATTAACAGAAATGATAATCGGTAATGTTTCCGGGATATATTCATCTTCAACATCACTATTTTCTCTTTGAGTTTCACCTTCCGTCACATCTGAATTAATAATTTCAGCTTCACTATTCGCTGTTTTTTGCTTATTTTTTTGTTTTTTTAAATACCTGAAAGTAAATAACCCAATAAGAACCCCGGATAATAGTAAAAATATCATAGTTGGAAAACCAGGCAAAAAACCCATAGAGAGTACAATAAATGCCGTAATTAATATCGTAAAGTCATTTGCAAATAACTCTGAAACAATATTTTCACCTAAGTTCTTATCATTACCACCTACTCGAGTCACAATAAAACCAGCACTGATAGAAATGAGTAGTGCAGGGATTTGAGCGACTAAACCATCACCGATAGTTAATAAGGAAAAAGTATTTAGTGCAGTTGAAACATCCATGCCCTGCTGAGCTGTACCAACAGATATCCCTCCAATTAAGTTAACAAAAATGATGATAATGCCCGCGATCGCATCCCCTTTAATGAATTTCATCGCACCATCGAAAGAACCAAACAATTGGCTCTCTTTTTCAAGGTCGCCACGCTTCTCTTTAACTGTCGCCTCATCAATCACACCAGCCCGTAAATCCGCATCAATACTCATTTGTTTACCTGGCATTGCATCGAGAGAGAAACGGGCTGCCACTTCAGCAATACGTTCAGAACCTTTCGTAATAACAATGAACTGTACAATGGTGACAATGGCAAATACCACCATTCCAACCACTAAATTGTCTTGAATAACAAATTCACCAAAAGTAGCAATAATATCCCCAGCATCTGCTTCTAGTAAAATTAAGCGGCTGGTACTAATTGATAAAGCTAATCGAAATAATGTACTTATTAATAAAATAGAAGGAAATGATTGAAAGTTTAATACCCGAGTTATATAAAAAGAGCTCATAAAAATGAGTACAGATATCATAATGTTTAAGCCAATTAATAAATCGACTAATATAGTTGGCAATGGAATGATCAACATCGCAATAACCATTACCATGATAACTAATACCATCAATTCTGGACGATTACGGATTTGTAATAAAAATCCGGTGATACTTTTCATGGGATAATTTTCCTATCGCACTATGGCTTTCGGTGTAATATTCTCTCTTGCACCATAATTTGGTCCATGAGTTCTTTTAATTTTTCAATAAGTTGGTCTCTTGCTTCCGTTGACTGAAAGACAGTGATAGGAATAACTGCAAAAGCCAGTAATAATAGTTGTAAAAACCTGCCACACATATCCGAAGTCATGGCTTTCAGTTTTTCAGAAATAAAATCGATAACCACTGTTTCAAAATCAATCTGACTACGAATGCCACGGGTAAATAATTGACTGAGCTCTTTTTCAATTTTTGATTTGTTTGATTTTTCATTGAGCCGAAAAAAACCAGATTGAAAGAATTGCTGGCAGAATACATAATCTAAAGATTGCAGTTCTCGTAACCGACCAACACGATTAAAAAAACTTCCAAACTCACTAATATTTAAGTCACCTAATGGTAACGCTTGCAAATCACAAGCTAGTGCTCGCCCAAGATAACGCATCATATTTTCGCGCTCTTGAATTTCCATTTCCTCAACCCATTGTTCATATAAATAAACAACAGGCCCGTCATAAGTGATAAACTCACGGTACACCGAACGTAAATTCCCAGCACTAAAATGTAATTTTTCAGCAAATGCTTTTGCGATTAATGCAACGTTAATTCCTGCTTGTGTATGACGCTTAGTATCTTCTGCTTGCAATAATTGTTCTAAAGCTTCAATATTTTCAATTTGTTCTTTTTTTAATTTTTTACGATTAATTAATGCAGCAAGTACCATTAGTAAATCACTAGGATCAGTAAAAAACTGCAATAAAAATGCCCGTAATTGCTTTGGTGTCATCAGTTGCTTATTAAGCAGGCCTTCTATATGCAATACTTTGTCATCTGCATCTTTATCCAAAATGCGTTCGGCAAATTGCATCCATTCTTCTTCGCTGCCCTTCTTAGAACTTCCTCGGCGTACATGGCTTGCCGCTAACATCGACATCGATGCATATTCACTAGAGCTATCAATGACACCAGCACCACGTGCTACTTCATCGGAGTCATCACTACTGCTACTCACAGGTGCACGACTTTTGTTTTGAGTATTAACTGAAAAACGGTTATTAAAACTCAGTGGTGTTATTGCCATGACTCACTCATGTATTGTTGAAGAAATTGGACCGTACCGTGCAACTGGCTATCATGGGTGGTGATCCGCGTCTTTTCAGAAAATTGTCGCCCATCCCATCCTTCATTTTCATCCAATAAACGCGGCTGGATTAAAAATAAACGAACCATCTTCTGTTGATTAGTCGATGAATGACTAAATAACCCTCCCACATAAGGAAGATCGCCTAAAAAAGGAATTTTGCTTTCATTTTCAACATATTGCTCACGTGTATAGCCACCGATAAGCAAACTACTGTCTTTTGCAATACGCGCAACTGTGTTAATACTGGTTCTGTTAACGGCAGGTAACCCTTCTACACTGGAGGTTTTCCCTGTGCTATCGCGGTTTTCAGCACCATCTTCAATATTGACTTCCATTTCTACGTTATTACCCACGGAAATACGCGGCATTACACTCACCATGGTCCCATATGTGACCTGCTCAAGAGTCGCAATACGCTCCCCTTGTAATTTGGCGTAAAAACTGGTGTTGTTATCAAATAAAGCAGGAATGTTTTCTTGGGTTAATAACACGGGGCGAGAAACAATGTGCCCGTTACCCGTTTTACTTAATGCATCAATCTGCAATAAAAATTGTTGGCTGTTTGATAGCGTGCTTCGGTTAAATGAGATCGATCCAGTACCTGTACTAAAAGTACCAATTTCCCAGTTCACGCCAAGATTATCGAGCTCTGAGCGAGTAATATCTATAATCCACAAAGATAACTCTACCTGCCGGCGGCGCATATCTAATGTATTAACTAATTGGCGAACATAACGAATTTGCTCTTGGCTACCTTTAACGATCAAGCTATTGCTATCAGGGTGTGCTACCAAAGAAAAAGCGCTGTTAGACGGTTTTTTTGTTACCATCATCGGCTTATTCCCTGAAGATGGTGAGTCACCAATTGGTGTATCCATTAATTCGTCTATCGAATCTCCTGTTGGATTAATCGGTGTTGGTGGTGGTTGAATATGTAATATTTCATCTGGTGAAGCTCCCTGTTTAAACAAAGAATTAATGACTGTTAATAAACCAGGGATCGTAATATTTTGGCCACGTAATGAATAACTTCTATCCGTTACCGATGCGTGTTTTAATGGAATAATAGCCACTTCACCGCTAGATAACTCCTCTTTCCTAATCTGTTCTGCAAGATATAAAGATGCGGCTTTAATTAGTTCAATATACAGTGGCGGACCCGAAACAAATAATAACCGTTCACCTTCTTGTGAACGTACAGGAAACCGCGAGTCATAAATTCCATTTCGTTGAATATAATTAAGCAACTGGTTACTACTGACATTATTTGTTGGAATAATTGCGCTACGCATTTCACTATTATCATAAATATAAATACTCGCACCATCGTCATACCACACTAATGCAATTCGCCGAGTTAGTGCTTTGAACATTTCATCTGCATTAGCTAAATTAAAATTACCAGTCACTTTTTTTTGAGCTGCTAATTTGCTGAGAATAATTGGCTTATTTAAACGTTCAGCAACGGCATCGAATACCTTACCTACTGCAATATTATTTGCGACAAAGGTATCGTGGTTTTTTGACTGTGTAACTGGTTCTGCCACAATAATTTCAGCTTGGGCCGAATAGAAACTCATACTCAGTAAAAACAGTGTTAAGCCTAACACTCGATTTTTTTTACTGCTCATATAATGTTGCTCCAATATGCCTAATTTCTGATGGTGTTAGGCCTAACTCTTTTTTAATATCATTAGTAAAATGAGATGCTGAACAATAACCCGCTTCAAGCCCTACATCTAATATTGAATCATCACTTTCAATTAGCTGTAGAATTGCATTAGCCATACGAACACTCATAATTTTCCGCTTTGCCGTTTTATTAAAGTTTTCTCGATAAAGCTGTCTAAAATAAGAAGCTGATATACCATAACGTGCACATAACTGATTAATATTGGCGTTTTTATTCTCTTGAGCTGAAGAGAGAATAAATCGCATCATTCCATAGGCTTCGTACCGCCTGAGTATTTCACACCAGCTATCAAATACAGGATGATTTCTAATAATTAAATCAATCACTACATTTTTTATTGATACCATTAATGAAAAGTCTTCAATTAATTCGATATATTCATTATTGTTATTTTCATCAGCTTCCAGCTTTTTCTTTTTCGCAAGAAATGCTTGCCCCATTGCGGTATCAATAACTGCTAAAATTTCGACTAATTCTGATAAATCCATTGAGTATAACTTCCAATTTGACTTATCTAGTGCATTCCATTCATTTTCTTGGCAAATAAATATAGCCTGACGTTCTATCAAAATATTTAAATTTGAATATATAGATTTATAAATAAAAGGCGTTGTGACTCTTTTCGGTATAGCCAAGACCAATTTGTCTTGTAATGAAAAATCACAGCCTCTACTTTCTAATAATGTTGCAATATCTTTATTTGACATTATATATAGGCCTTATCCACGTAATGTTGTGTACACAGAGTGAGCGATAAGAAAAAAAGCCTCAAGGGAATACTCAGGAATCATTCATACTTTCTATTACAAGCTAAAGGTGTGAATGAATAAGATCAATTCAACTGACAATAAAAACATTTATTGATTTACTTGCCACCAATAACGAGAACCAGCCAATCCATAATAAAATGAATTTAATTCCATGAGATTATCTTTATGAGTGATACAAATAGCCGCACATGTATAGTAAAAATTGCTAGCGGCCCAATGACCGGCCAAGAATTAATGGTTAATACAGATAGCAATCTGATTATCATTGATAACGGCTTAGATTATAAAACTGACATCAATGATGATGGTTTCACAACCTACTCCATTCCAAGCGATGGCACTGCCTGCGAATTTTCAATTATTACTGCAAGTCAACACTCTGAAAGTGGTCTAGCCATTCAACTAAATGATAATGGATTAAGTACCGAGATCCCTATTGTTTTTCAGCAGCTGCTTTTAGCGGATATTTTTCCTATTGTGATCAAAATGCAGGATACCGAGTGGCAAAGCCCTCAAATACCTGAAACCTTACAGACTTCAGAGGCTGAAAATCCATTACCTATCGTTAAAACTAAAGTAAAAAAACCAGCTAAGCAAAAATCAAGCCTTTTTAATAAACAAACTATGTTGGTCTTTTTCTTGACTCTATTTTCAATATTTGTTGTTTACACTATATTTCAATATATTCCAGCACAAAGCACCGAGAAAAAAGTAAAAGCATTAGAACAAATACTTCAAGGTAGTCAGTCTCCCATTATCGTAACCCAAGGTACTAGTAATGAAAGCCTTATCCTAGTAAAAACACAGCGAGATTCTGATTGGAGCATGCAGCGCCTGGTTAAAGCTAAATACAATGAAAAATTCTCAATTAAAATAGTAAATAAGCTTGAGCAAGAAATTGAAAATAAACTTATTGAAATAGTACCAGACACATTAAAAGTAGAGCTTACAAATCCATGCAACCCAATAATCGTGACTATAGATAACAACAATTTAATTAATAAAGAAAAAAATATTGATAAGTTACTTTCTAGCTATTTTAGTTGCTATATAAAAAGTGAAATAAAAAAAATCAGCTTTGGTGAATTATTACAAAAAGCAGAGTTGGGATTAACAGAAAGTAATGTTCAATGGCGTAAAATAACTAAAGAAAATAAAGTTATCTTTATCATAAAAGACAGTTTAAATGACAATCAAACTGCTTCTTTAATTAACTTCACAAATTCATTTTATAAGCAATGGGGAGATAATCATATTCAATTCTCAATCTCCCTTGCCAATAATGAGCTTGTAGGTAAATCATTTGTCACCAATGCTAACGGCTATATTTTATTAGGCAATAACCATTGGTTTTTTAATTCAATCAGTTTTTAACTTAACAAATCATTATTTAATATAACTTCAAAAATAAAGAGGAAGCAAAAAATGGCAGATATGATCCCAGGTTTAAATCCCGAAGGAAAATGGGAGACATCCGATCTAGAAATTTCAGGAACTGGCAAAAATAATATGGGTATGATCTATCGTACATCGGCCAGTATTAGTAGCAAAGCGAAACAATTCGGAGATGAGTTAAATACAATTCTTGCTGATAAAACATTAGAAGTCGATAACCCACTAGTGCTGGCGAAAATCACCGCCATGAGTGGTAATTATAATATGGCGCGTCAATTACAAAGTAACTTTATGAAATCCATTAAAGATACTGACCAAGCTCTTATTCGTAACGTTTAATATTCAATAGAGCATCATTCACGATGATGCTCTACCTTCACTTAGGAAATACATTATGTCGCCTATTACTTCAAATTTATCGATGATAAATTCCACAGAGATAGCCTCAGAGATACCGTCATCAATCCCCATTGCCGATAAAGTTAAAGAGTTTTTTGCTGAATACAGCGCATCGACGAACCAAGAAAGAACTGCATTAATGAATAGTGTCAATACCATTGACCCAAGTAACCCAGTTCAATTACTGCAATTTCAAAATCGTGTCGGTAAATACAGCCTTGCTATGAATATGATTAGCACACTAACACATAAAAGTGTTTCTGCGATTGATACCGTTTTAAAAGCTCAATAAGCCATGAATATTTTAAAAAAATTTATCTTAATTAGTTTTATTGGCTTATTAATGGGGTGTGATAACCAATTATTACTCAGTCATTTAAGCCAAAGACAAAGTAACGAAGTATTAGCCATACTCCAAGAGCATGGTGTTGAGGCTACGCGTAAACAAGATAATAAAAACGGAGATTCCATTCGTGTTCAACCAAGTGACTTTGTTATTGCGGTAGATTTACTGCGCCAATATAACCTGCCCTCAAAAGAACCAGTGGAAATTATCCAAGCATTTCCTGGTGACTCTTTAGTGGCCTCACCACAGGCAGAACGTACCCGCTTGCTTTCTTTAATTGAACAGCGCCTTGAGCAATCGCTACTTACCATCCCTGATATTATTAACGCACGTGTGCATGTTAGTTATCCATTAAATGGCAATAATCCGACTAAGCAAATGCAAAATGTTTCCAGCTTGGTGACCTATTCTGGGAGTGAAGATTCTCAAATGATGATGCATAAGATCAAACTGTTTCTAACGAACAGTTTTGCTGAAGCAAATTACGATAATGTCTCAGTCGTGGTCGTCAATCGCCCGCCGTTGCAATATCAAGTTAAGTCTGAGCCTGAACATACATTTAACCCAGTCATAATCGGCTCAATTATTGCTGCAATGATCATTCTTTTGACTATTTTACTGTTACTGTGGCGCCAGCTAAGTAACAAAAAATCAGTAACTAATCTGATAGGGAAACCTGTTGATGACAGTGCTGAATAATCTACTCATTACACAAGGAAATATTTTCCTCGCTCCGGGATGTTATTTTCATAGTGAATTTAATGGGGTTGGATATAAAGACTTTCCTCCTATACTGCAACGTAAACATAACCAGCAATTGATTCAGCAATACGCATTGCCTTTACCTAACGAGAAAACGCCCTTGTTACCCAAAGTATTATCTGAACATTGGGCTTTATTACCAGAGGTAGCGTTAGGTTTAGGGATTTTATTACATGCTGAACCGCTTCCTTGGTGGGTTGAACTTTCCAAATATCGTGTCTTACATACACGCTTGAGCCGCCCACTTTGGCAATCAGAAAATCAACCTACAACTTCACCACAGGTATTAACTGCCCTTGGGGCACAACAATTATTGATGTGTTTAGCCCCCTTTGGCACCGCTTACACCCTTCGAGCTAAATATATGTTTAGTCTTGAAACTCAGCAACTTATACCGTCATCAGTAAAAACGATGCTACCTTGGAATACTATTGAAGAGACATGCCGTTATGTCAGAGAAAATACCCCAGAATGTTAAACAGACAATGTCTGAAAAAGTCTTGATCAAATATCAAGCATTAAGTGCCGATAGATACCACAAAACTATGACTCAACAAGCTCAAAAAAAGGCAAGTGAGTATTACCAACAAGCGAAACAACAGCAAGAAACTATCTATCAAAGTGCTTATCAGCAAGGTTATTACGACGGCATTAAACAACTATTAACTGACTTTATTCACGTATTAGAAACCAGTGAAATTCAGTACCAAGAAAATACCAGTCAAAGCAAAGAACAGCTGATGAAAATATTGAATGACATTTTTGGTAATAATGAGCTACAAGAGGTGGTTGCTGTTTATTTTGAAAAGCAATATGCAAAAGTGACAAATACCACATTACATCTACCAGCAAAAATGCAAACTCGTATTGCCCAAAGCGGCTCTGATATGAAATTTTCAACCGCTGCTGATAATACAATCGCCTTAGAGGTTGATAATAAAATTACCTATTTTTCCCCTATTACCGCCTCTAAAAATATTTTTCCTCATGTATTTTCTGTTCCAACACAATGCCAAATTTTAAAAATGCATAAAAAGACCTATCAAAACTTAATAACCACAATAAATTCAATACAGGAAGAACACAAAGATGCTGGTCAATTTACAAGCTAAGGCTATCAGTCCTCAACATAGCAGATCTCAAATTCACACTGAAAACATTCAAAATAAAATGACTTCATTATGGCAGAAGAAAAATATGGATAGTAAAAAAATAGATTTTTCCCCTAAAGAAAAAAATAAAATTAACAAGTTTATTGATGAACTTAAGTCAAAAGAAGATAGAAAAGTATTTTTTTCTCACGTATTTAAGACGATGATTACATTAGGTAGAGATGAAAAACAAAACTTTATTACCGGTGTTAGTCAAATATTACAATCATCAAGTGACCCTGAGCTAGTTTCATTAAATAAAAAATTTAATCGCTCGCTCAGCCATTATATGGCTATCAGTTTGATGAGTGCTCCTCTTAGCAACCAACTTCGTCATAATATGACTAACATTAATTTAGAGGGTAACGATAATGAGGAAGACGAACTACTAATCTAACATTAAATTTCTCTCCCCCCTTATCATTTACTTATTTCCCATCGACTAATATTTATAGGTTTGGTATGTTTTTTTAATATGCTAAGCCTATTTATTTGACAAAAACAAATAAATATAAAAAATATAAATAAAAATTGATATATACAACCCATGAATATAGTTTAAATTCTCCCCATCAAAACACATGAACCCAATATCAAAAAACGATTTTATTTTCTAAATATTCTGACTAGCCTCGTTTTTTTATATTGGAATACATTTCATCAACAGTTAGTATAGGTATAGATTATGACCGATTTATCAACAATAGATAATTTTATGGATAACATTGACTATAGTGAAAAAGAATCAATGATTCTCTTGTCTGGGCATGTAGTATATGACCCACTCAAGCGAACACTTTCGCGTGAAAAAAAAGTCGTTAACCTTTCTGAAAATGAATCATGCCTTCTTAAATTATTACTAATAAAAACAAATAGTAAAAGAGAAGTTATGTACGAGATTTGGGAAAAAAGAGGCACTATCGTGACTGAAAGTAGCTATTACAAGCTAGTCAGGCAATTGCGACAATCCTTTAAAAAAATTGATCTAGATGAAAATTTAATTATGACTTTACCTCGCATTGGTATTTTATACACAGGGGAAAAATCAGAAATGCCGATGCTTTCTAAATACGATGCCAAGAAAAGTATTTACACCTATATGCGATATTTTTTTCAGAAGATTTTTATTCGTTAATCACTATAATTAGATTTCGCCAAAGAGAACATTTAATGTTAAATATTAACCCCAACTTTTCAAAAAAACACATTTTTTCAATATTCATATTTTTTATAACTTTCATGCTATCCGCTTGTAGTAATAATTTAATGAGTTATTTTACTCAAACTCCCACTTATCATATCAATGGTAATATTTATTCACATTCTTACGATATTCCTGAAAATGCCACAATCACACTGTCGTTGACGTCAATACTACAGAATGAAAACAATGCAAAGTCTAATCTTGATTACAGTTTCAAATCACAAAGTGCAGGACGTAGTATCGCATTTACCGTCGCTCTTCCTGAAGAATTTCAATCCAAACGATATACCTTAGGAATGAGTGCAAGAATTGAAAAAGATGGTGAATTAATCATGATGAGTAATAAATTGAGCCCAATACCTGAGAACTTATCTGAAATAGTACTACTTCCGGTGGCTGCCATTCAGCAATAGTAACACTCATTTCATCAAGACCAATTAAAAATATTCTATCCCCTCTTAATGGGGAATTATATTTACCGGCACTCATTGAGTTCTTCTAATAAACGCGGAAAATCTGCCACCGAGCTTTCAATGGCTCGTTTTGCCAAACTTTCTAGTGCGCTAAATAGCTGTTCAGCCTCTTGTTCTGGCAAGTCCGCTGCTAAATAATCATTCCACTTATTTAGTTTGTAATTTAACTCATTCACAATCGTTTTGCCGCGTGATGTCAACGAAACATGATAAACCCGTTTATCAACTAAACTATTCGTTTTAGCAACCCACCCCTTAGCTAAAAATTTGCTCACTCCTCGAGTCGTTAATGATTTATCCACAACCATGGCTTTTGTAATCTGCTCTAGGGTTGACTCATCATACTGATCAATATGCAAAATCATCAAACACTCAATGGCATTGATACCATAAGGCTCCCCCATCCACTTCATATAATGATGAGCAGCTCGGCTTATCACCCCAAACACTCTGGCTTGCTCTGTACGCATAATGCCTCTTTAGTTGATATTATCAACTAATAAACCATTTAACACGCCAAATTTACTCATACTCAATGCTACAAAACATCACTTTTTTGCACCGTTTAGGGTTTAATCCTATACGCTTTCGTTTTGCGGTGATTACGGCTTGTGCCTCAATTGCTGCTCTATTTATTGCTCAATATTTGCAGCTTGTTCACCCACAGTGGGCAGCCATGACCGTCTGGGCCTCTGCACAACCTTGGCGCGAAAACTTACTGGAAAAAAGTTGGTGGCGTTTCGCGGGAACAGTCATTGGCGTGCTAGTTGGCGTAATATTAATTCAACTACACATTATCAACCCGCTATTATTTATCGTAGGGCTGGCATTATGGTTAGGAGCATGTAGCGGTATTGGTCAACTGCAAAAAGGCTTTGTGGCCTATGGTACCTTTTTAGCGGGTTATTCCGCGGTCATGGTCAGCATGCTAAGTGTCCACATGACAGATAACCTGTTTATGGTCGCTTGGGATCGGCTATGGACTATCCTTGTTGGCGTTCTTTCCGCAGTAGTTTTCAATGTTTTATTTACACCAAAACGTGAACAAGAACCCGTTATTACACTTAAAAACCAAGTTGATATACTATTTTATCAAATTTTGCATCGCACACTTGAGAAAAAAAAACCAATAAAGTTACAGGAAATTGACCAACTCTGGCAAGTGATGACAAGTTATGAGGAAATTCTAGAAACAAATCGCATCGGCTGGCTTACCACCGTAAACAAGTTGCTAAAGCACGTCAAAAACTTATGTTTCAAAGCCAAATATTATTACACCTAGATAAATATCAATCCATTGCACCCTTTTATTTTCCTGCACAAGAGCCAACGAATACGCAATGGAAACATATTTTATCATTGTGCCCTAATGGGGTACTTAAAACGCTATTAGTCCCGCTTTACTATGCTACTTTTGGTACGTCAATCAAGCGGATAAATAAAATCGACAAATTAAAACTGCATCAAAATAAAATCTCAGCATGGCAGGCTTTTGCTCGTTCTTTTGTTACAATAGGCGCCGTCGGTGTTTTATGGTTCTGGACACAATGGCAAATGTTGGCTTACCTCATTCTCGGCCTTTCCGTGATGTTGGCTCTATTCGCTTCCCTTGATCACCCCGCAAGATTCATGAAAAATATTTTTACAGGACAATTGTTTGGTGCCATTGCCGCATTAATCTGCACATGGTACTTGTGGCCTTTTGCCTCTTCATCATGGCAGATGACCCTTTTCATTATTCCAGTGATTATTAGCGGTGTTGTCATTTTTTCTCATAATCGCCTGATTTTAATTGCTTTTGATTACATTATGGTCTCTTTAATTTTGCTGCAACCAAGCTATCCTTTTACGCTTTCACTCACTCAAAGCATCGGTAATGCCATTGCGATTGTTTCCGGCCCATTAGTTGCAATGGCCGCTTTCGCATGGATTTATCCCACCAGCCCTAAAAAACGTTACCAGCAATTAATTTATCTTTCAGAACAGCAATTTAAACAGGGAATTACAGCTCTAATCCAAAGCCATAAACCATCTACAACTCAGTTTATCCACCGCTTATTTAGTGAATTATTACTAGCAAAAAAAGCAAATTTCTCGCCCTCACCTATATTCGATTTTTTTATCACTCGGCAAAGCATTTGGCTGTACCTACTTATTTTACAAAAGCAATTTGCACATCATGCATCAAAGAAAAGAGCCCTTATTGCACTTGAAAAACGTATTCAACAAAACCGGTTTGATTTGAAGAAAATCTCCACACTATTTCGGCATTTACAACGTAACGAAAGTGATAATGAAGAGCTTGAGCAACTCGAGAAATATGTGAAACTCTATATGAAAAAGGAATATTGCCAAAAATAAGGCAAGAAATAATCTGAATTTAACCAATTATCTAAAGATAAATATCCCTATACATGGAAAGCCAAAGAAATGTTGTTTGCTAATAACTACGATTTGAAATTTGCTGACGGGCTACAGCTTATTATTAATGGATTAGAAAATTAAGATTCTAAGGGCAGCATTACGATGCCCTTAATACTTTATTTCAGGCCTAGTCGTTTAGCTAGTCGATGTAAGTTAGCAATATCTAAAGATAATTCTCTAGCACATGCAGACCAATTATGATGGTTTTGTTCCAGTACTTGTGTAATGACTTTACGCTGAAAGTCATCTGTTGCTTCACGTAAGTTTTTAGTTAATGGTATTGCTTTCTTTGAGGTTTCCGTAAACTCATACTCATTGTTATCAAAGATAAAATATTGAGGCTGTAAGATAATATCGCCAGTGTCAATTGAGGCACGAGCAAGAACAACAGCACGATGAATCGCATGTTCCAATTCACGTACATTGCCAGGCCATGAATAGTTGAGTAAATACCGTTGTAATGAAGAACTCAGTACCACACTAGATAAACCAAAACGCTGACGATATTGCTCACAAAAATATCCGGCTAATAAAATAATATCTTCACCACGTTCCTTTAATGGGGGAACAAGTAGAGGAAATACGCTTAAACGATGGAATAAATCTGCCCTAAACCGCCCCTCTAATACTTCTTCACGTAGATCACGATTAGTTGCCGCTAATACACGGACATTAACGCGTAAACTGCGGTCATCACCAACACGTTGAATATCACCATATTGCAATACTCGCAGTAATTTTGCCTGTAATGCTAATGATAACTCTCCAATTTCATCTAAAAATAAAGTGCCATTATCCGCCATTTCAAATTTACCACTACGGTGACTAATTGCTCCCGTAAAAGCCCCTTTAACATGGCCGAATAATTCACTTTCTGCCACGCTCTCAGGTAATGCCGCACAGTTTAAATAAATAAGAGGATACTCTGCTCGAAGGGATTTTTCATGAATGGATTTAACAACTAATTCTTTTCCTGTTCCCGTTTCTCCGCTAACCAGAACATTTAATTCTGACGCAGCAACAATATCGATTTCCTTTTTTAATTGTTGCATACGAAGAGATAAACCGATGATTTCGGTTTCTCCTGAAGGTTTAAATCGTATAGGTTTACCCGACAATATATTTTGGTTTTCAAGCTGTTCAATAAGTAATGCATTATTTAATGCCCCAGCAGCTAATGCAGCAATTAACCTAAGTGACTCATTGCTAAATGCATTGAATTGATCAGGTTCCATGCCATCTAATGTTAATGCACCAATAAGATTTTGCCCCGCATACAAAGGTAAGCCGACACAAGCATGGACTTTTAGATGCTGATGATGAGGAATTAACCCATCGTATGGATCAGGGAGCTGGCTATCCGCAGGAAAACGTACTACATCGCCAGCTCTTGCAATTGCTTCAAGCCGAGGGTGTCCCGCCAAAAAGAATCGGCGGCCTAAAACATCAGCCATTAATCCATCAATTGCTAAGGGAATAAATTGACCTGGTTCATAGCGCAATAACGCACAAGCATCGCACCCTAATGATTGCCTTAATGTGGTAATCAAACGCTGAAACCGATCTGCATGTTCCATACCATCTTGTAACTCTATTGCGATCTTTGCTAATGCTTCAACAGAAAAACCCATGATCTACTCCCCATAGTCAATTTGACAACAAGTATAGTCATAATGACGATTATTGATACAGTCATTATGACTATAAATTAAAAATATTTATTTAAATTTATCTAAAAATCAATTGGTTAAATATTGGCATGAATATTGATTATATCTTCCTATACTTTAAAAAATACAGGATAAAATTAATATGGCGATTCATGTAAAAAATAATATTCATTGGGTGGGTCAACGTGATTGGGAAGTACGTGACTTTCATGGAACCGAATATAAAACATTAAAGGGAAGTAGTTATAATAGTTATTTAATCCGCGAAGAAAAAAATGTCCTTATTGATACTGTCGATCATAAGTTTAGTCGTGAATTTGTTGAAAACTTACGTTCACAAATTGATTTAAATGATATTGACTATATCGTGATTAACCACGCAGAAGAAGATCATGCCGGTGCATTAACTGAATTAATGCGCTTTATTCCTAATACCCCGATCTATTGCACCGCCAATGCTATTGATTCAATAAATGGTCACCACCACCATCCCGAGTGGAATTTTAAGATCGTTAAAACAGGCGATACGCTCAATATAGGTAATAATAAGCAATTGATTTTCATTGAAACTCCAATGCTACATTGGCCTGACAGTATGATGACTTATTTTACTAAAGATGCAGTGCTTTTTAGTAATGATGCTTTCGGGCAGCACTATTGTGATGAGCGATTATTTAATGATGAGGTCGACCAAAATGAATTATTTGAGCAATGCCAGCGCTACTATGCCAATATTCTTACACCATTTAGCCGCTTAGTAACGCCAAAAATAAATGAAATTTTAGGCTTTAACCTACCTGTCGATATGATAGCCACGTCACACGGGGTAGTATGGCGTAATAACCCAAATCAAATCATTGAATTATATTTGAAGTGGGCAGCCGATTACCAAGAAGATCGCATCACTAT
Source organism: Providencia sp. PROV255 (assembly GCF_028478065.1). NCBI lineage: Bacteria > Pseudomonadati > Pseudomonadota > Gammaproteobacteria > Enterobacterales > Morganellaceae > Providencia > Providencia sp. PROV255. Next base: position 210,137 of record NZ_JAMPMI010000011.1, read on the forward strand.
TTTCTACGATACCATGTCAAATAATACCCGTTTAATGGCGGATGCAATCGCTCAAGGCATCAATGAAGCCGACCCTAACGTCGCCGTTAAAATATTTAACGTTGCACGCAGTGATAAAAACGACATTATTACTCATGTTTTCCGCTCCAAGGCGGCACTGGTCGGTACCTCAACCATGAATAATGTCATGATGCCCAAAATAGCAGGTATGCTTGAAGAAATTACTGGCTTACGTTTTTTAAATAAAAAAGCCGCTGCTTTTGGGAGTTTTGGCTGGAATGGTGGCGCTGTTGATCGTGTTCAAACACGTTTGATGGATGCCGGTTTTGATACCGCATTATCTTTAAAAGCAAAATGGAAACCAGACACAAAAACATTAGATGACTGCCGTGAGTATGGACGTAATATTGCTCGCCAATGGGCATTACCTGCATAAATTAACTAACAAAGTAGCATCAGAATTTTATGATTTTTTAGAGGATACCTCATATGCAATTTAGAGATAAAACACTTGGACAGCTCGCATTATCTATTCCTAGAGCCTCTTCTTTATTCCGCCAATATAATATGGATTACTGTTGTGGTGGAAAACAGACTCTCAGCCGTAGTGCAGAAAAATTAAATTTAGATATAGACCTATTAGAAAGCCAATTAGCTAAATTAGCCACAGAAACGTTAGAAAAAGACTGGCGTAAAGCACCGCTCGGTGAAATTATCGATTTTATCATTGTTCGCTATCATGATAGGCATAGAGAACAATTACCTGAGCTTATTTTACAAGCACAAAAAGTTGAACGCGTTCATGCAAATAAGCCAAGCGTGCCAAAAGGTTTATCAAAATACTTAGAAGCATTACTGGAAGAATTAACTAGCCATATGATGAAAGAGGAACGCGTTTTATTCCCTTTGATAAAAAACGGAATGGGTCGAAATGCAGCAGCGCCAATTAGCGTGATGGAACAAGAACATGATGATGCTGGTGATATCTTAGAGGCTATTAAAGGCATTACCGATAATGTCACACCGCCACCAGAAGCCTGTACTACCTGGCGTGTATTGTATAATGGTATCAATGAATTGATTGATGACTTAATGAATCATATTAACCTAGAAAATAATTTATTATTCCCAAGAGCACTCGCTGGCGAATAAACACATAACGGCCTATTTATATAATAGATAGGCCGTTATTTTAAATATTTTTATATAATATACTAAAAATACCTATTGATATTGTTGCTTAATTTCTTGGGCAATTGCTAATCCACGTTTTGCTTCTTTTTCAGCAATTTCGACAGATAACCCAATATAAGACCTTGGGTCGAGCATGGCTTTAATTTCTTCATTACTGAACGCTGCTGATATCACACTGTTTTTGGTTAAATTAGTGTAGAAATCCTCCCCATCCGCTGCCGTTTTAATAGCTTCTTCATACAGAAGGGAATGAGCTTTATCTTTACCTAATTTTTCCGCCATCTTCATCATGACATATTCAGTATTATCAAGACCTTTATTTCTCAATACATTATGAAGCATTCTCTCTTCATGTGGCACAATCGTCCTCGAAAGCTCCTCTGTTCTTAATAAAATTTCTGTGGTTAATTCCAAAGCTTCTTCGATTAACCCATCAAATAACATATAAGAACTACTATCTCCTTCATAAGGCCTTACCGCGGAATACATACCAACACTTGGTAAGGAATATAATTTCTGCGAGTTAGCAATAATTCCCTTTGCCAGTTTTGGGTTTATTTTATGTGGCATAGTACTACTGCCTACTGTTCCTTTGGTAAACCCTTCAGAAACTTCTGCAATTTCTTCTAACGTTGTGCTATAGACCTCTTCGCCGATTTTATGGCAAATATTCGCCATTAGCGCTAAATTTGCCATATATTCAAGTTTATGGGTGCTCAAATTTCTGGATGGTACTTCCATGGCTTCCATCCCCACCAGTTCAGCGACACGTTTTTGTACCGCCATTCCAACCTCAGGCATCGAGTTAAAAGCGCCAACTGCACCGCCCATCATAATAGTGAACACGCGCTTTTCACACTCTTTCATTCGCTGATAACAGTCAATAAAGTCACTGATCCACACTGAAACCTTATAGCCATAGGTTATCGGAATTGCATGACGCCCATGGGTTCTTCCCGGCATCACCATATGTTTGGTTTTTTCAGCCAGATTCGACAAGTTTTCGATGATTTCACCCAATAACAACATAAATTTATGGTGTACGGTTTTCATCATATACAGCTGTGAACTTTGCTGAATATTTTGTGTGGTAATACCATAATGGATATATTTACCGCTTTCCTCAGAGCAAGCATTCACTAAAACCTTTAAGAAAGGTACGAAACCATGGCCTATTTTTTGGTAAATACGGCTCATTTCTTCAAAATCGATATTTTCGATTACGGCCTTTTCTTTAATTTCATTTGCCGCTGATTGAGGAATAAATCCCAGTTCAGCTTGAGCTTGGGCCAACATGGATTCAAACATTAACCAAGTAGAATATTTTGCTTCATCAGACAATAAGTCTTTAATTCCACGGTCATCAATAGTTTTACTTTTAGAATCGTATAATGCTCTCATTTCGTATCCTTTCTTTATTTCTTCATTGCTTCATCAACAGCATTGCGAACGAACTCAACCTTTGGTCCATATACAACATGGACGTGGTTTGCCGATGGAAAGAAGAATGCGGTACATCCTGATTCCAACATTAAATCTTTATCAATTTGGTTAACTTCTCCAACATCAATACGCATACGAGTAATACAGTTATCTACGTTACGAATATTTTGTTTTCCACCTAATGCTTGGATTAAAATTTCTGCGATTTCGCCGTAGCGTTTTTCTTTAATTAAAGTATTTTTCAGATTACTAGATTCTTCACGACCAGGAGTTTTAATATCAAATTTAATAATTGCCCAGTAGAAAATAAAGTAAGTGACGACGGCTAAACAGCTACCGATAATAACAAGGAAGATCCAGTTAGTGTGTTCGTACAGCAGACCAAAGATAGTAAAATCAAAGACGGTTCCACGAATATAGCCGATACCAACCTCAGCCAATGAAAGTAACACCGCACCAATACCGACAATAATGGCATAAATTAAATACAGTAATGGCGCAATGAATACGAAGGTAAATTCGAGTGGCTCTGTGACGTTACCAAGCATTGCCGTTAATACCATGGTGACAAGCATGGATTTCACTTCTGCGCGGTTTTCTTTCTTCGATGTTTTATATATAGCAAGAGCAATCGCAGGGAAGAGGAACAATGTAACCAACATTTGTTGCTGCGCCATAAAGCGAGTCAAACTTGGCATCATCGCCCAATATTCGCTATCCGGGCCTTGGTTAAATAGCACTTCAGTTAATGCAGGGACAACACCAACAAAGGTTTGGCCATCAATAATATAAGTACCACCCGCTTCAGTGAATCTAAACAAAACGTTCCATACATGGTGTAAACCAAATGGAATAAATAAACGTTCGCCTCCAGCCGTAAAAAATGGCCCCACTGGACTTAAAAATACCGCAGAGAGTTTCATTAAACCTTGAACTAATACTTCCCAAATAAACGGTAATAACGCTCCCACCCCAATCATTAAGCCTATCATAATAATAGAAACGGATTTTTTACCGGAAAAGAAAGCGAATGCGGTCGGTAACTCAAGGTTATAAAACTTATCGGTGGCCCAAGCGGCAATCAAACCAGTAATAATCCCTCCGGCAGCACTGATATTTAAAGTTTGTATGCCAAGAACTTTAATTTGTCCCACTTGACCCATCATTGCAGGGTCTGCAAGTTTGCCGGTAAGGACTAACCAAATATTCATGGTGATGATCAGCGATAAGTAACCGACTACCGAGGCAAAGACGGCAATTCCCTTATCTCGATGGCTCATCCCATAGGCCACACCCATTGCAAAGAGCAAGGGAATATTATCAAAAATAACACCTGCGATTGAACGAATACTGACAAGTAATGCATTAACCGTTTCATTTCCAAGAAAAGGAAAACGTGCAATCATATAAGTCTGCACTAATGCACCACTGATACCCAATATCATACCGATAGGCGCTAATACACCTATCGGAAGGAGTAATGTTCTCCCAAAGCGTTGAATAGATTCACCAAACTTTTTTCTGGCCATACTGTTTCCTTATGACTTCTATTATTAGAATTAAAGGCATACTAGCTTGGGGGGGTTATAAAAGAAATGATGTCACGGTTTTAAAAATTATCTTAGGTCATAATTAATGACCTAGGTCATTTTAATACAAAACTCATTGCCAAAAATAAAAATGAAAGACAGGTGAAATTTTTTTAGGAAGTAAAAAAGGAAGTTTAAAGTAGGTTTTCTAATTCATTGATAAGTAAATCAACTAAAATAAAAAAGCCAATTCTGGATTTGGTATCATCCCTTTTAGTATCAAAATTATCGGCAAAACAAAACAGAGTATTATCAGTATAAGTGGTTAATTCATTGGTATTAAAAGCGGTCATGCTAATAATATTCGCCCCTTTTAATTGCACAATTTTTGCTGTTTCAATAATTTTTTTTGTTCCACCAGATAGCGAGATAAAAATGACAGTGTCATCTTTGCTAACTAATCGAGTGAAAGAGTCAGATAAATTGTAGTCATTAATGAAAAAACAGTGTAGTCCTAACGCAAATAGCAAATGCTCAAGGTAATAACCAACCGCTTTGCTTGTTCCTCTTGCAACAATAAAAATATTTCTCGATTTATGTAGTATTTTAGCACAATCACTAATTTGCTCTTCATTAATTAACGTAAAGCTTTTATTAATATTTTTTTCGAGTTGTTTTTTATAAGATGACGGGATAATTTTTTCAGTCTTATTTTTTGTTAAAATATAATTATTAATCTGAAATTTAAGCTCTTTAAACCCACTAAACCCTAATTTTTGCGATAAATTAATGATAACTGTTTTAGAAACAAAGGTTTTAGCAACCAGCTCATTAATATTTAAGTAAGGGATATCCGTAATGTTATCAGTCAGGTATTTTAAAACTTTTTTTTCGCTAATGGTTAAATTATCGTAATTTTTTAAGAAATCCAACATATCCCCCCCTTAATCAGCCTAATTAACCCAGAAGTCATTCTTTTTATGATAATAAAGTCAATATAGGCAACCAATCGATTGATTATACGTTAAATGAGCAACCGATGTTGAATTTAAGAAGTGATTTTTGTGAAATGCGACAGTAATCGAGGAAAAATTGGTATCACAATAGGTTGTTTCCTTTGTGATACCTTTTATACAAATAATTCAGCTACTTCATCAGCACCATTACAAACACGGTACATTGAGTGTTCTCACTAGGGAGCTCGTCGTCAATCTGATGCTTTCTAGTACTGAATAGTAGAAGAAAGAATAACATGATAAACAAGCAAATAGCGCTTCCCTTGAGCGCTATTTGCCTTACAAAAAATCACTTAAATTTGAGTTGCTTCACAGCTTCATCAATATCAATTTCATCTTCCGAAAATGTTAAAGCAGTACCATGTAATGTGCTAATTTCTAATTTTTTCAAGGAGCGCATTTGGTCCGGTTTATCTGATTTAGGTTTAATGCTGTTCATCAATGCACCAATAGATAACACAGTATTTTCTTTATCAATACGTGTATCGGCAGGCACGTCCACCGAATAAACGCGATAAGATTTTATAGATGTAATCTTAATGCGCTCACCCGCAATATAAATATATTTGCTTTCAGGTATGACTTTGACTGCAAATGCAGACAACCCTTTATTATTTGTCGTCGGTTCGAAAGTGACTACAGCATTTTTTTTAATCAACTCAGGGTTGGCAACTTTAACCACATGAAAATAACGGTTATCGCCATTCTCATCTTTGATAAATCCAAAACCTTTATCTTCGAACCATGTTGTGATCGTTCCATTCATCGCCATTACCGCCTAATTAATCTTTTATTGATTCAGTTTTTACAACGCGCAGTATAGAGCACAATGCGTGTGCAGACTACGGCTTTACTTTTAGTCTGAGTGATAAATTTACGTGATGCAAGTAGCAAGCATTCGCCTGCATACTAAAAATTGGTTATTATCAACCGCTATTCTTTGTTGGAAAGGCTAATGACTGAAATCATCGACACCTTTATTGCGCCGCCCTGCCACGGTAAGATAGAAATTATCTACCAGGATGAACATCTTGCTCTTATTAATAAGCCGAGTGGCCTACTAAGCCTTTCTGGAAAAAACCCACAAAACTTAGATTCAGTGCATTACCGATTAGTACAAATCTTCCCTGAATGTACTCTTGTTCACCGACTCGATTTTGGCACTTCAGGATTAATGGTGATTGCACGTAATAAAGCAGTGAATGCCGCTCTGAGCCAACAATTTAGCCAGCGAACGGTAATTAAAGTATATCAAGCTCTACTTTGTGGTCACTTAACTGATGATGAGGGTATCATTGATGCTGCAATAGCAAGAGACCCAGCACTGTTTCCTCGCATGTCTCTTTGCGAAATTAATGGCAAACCTGCCCGCTCCCACTATCACGTGATTGAACGTCTGTATCACCCACTAGATAATGGCACATTGCTTCCAGTAACCCGAGTCCAATTAATTCCAGAAACGGGTCGAACGCATCAGCTTCGTATCCATTGCCAACAATTAGGCCACCCTATATTAGGCTGTGACCTATATGGGGGCCAAATACCAGAGCATGCATCTCGGCTCATGTTGCACGCCAGCGAACTGCATTTTGTTCATCCCATTAGCCAAGAAAGCGTTAATACTCGCTGTGCGAGCCCGTTTTAACGCCCAAGTAACCACTGTCTCATTTTATGACTGGTAAAATAAATTGCTCTGCCCTGTAAGTGCACATCGCTAGCCGTACTTCAATTTAAGTTATGACGAATATTACCACATCAGGTCGTCAGGGATCTTAAAGTCCGCGTACGGGTCATCTTCATCTTGTTCTTCTTGGCTGAGCGCATTATTGAGTACGATACTATCCGCATCCCTTTGGGTTATTTTATCCGCTACACTTGCAGGGATAATCACATACTCATTGTTATCACTATTCTCAATCGCTAAACGGGCAATCGCCAGACGACCGCTGATCAATTGTGTTTGTGTTATTTTATCTACAACAACTTGCTTGATCACATTGTTATCGGTGAAATTAAAACTAATATCTCCCTTTGAAATATCAACTTTATTCATCTCAATAAGTTGTTTAACTTGCGCTTTAAACTCTTTGGATTGCACCATTTGCTTATGCTGTTCGCTTAATTGCTTATCACGTTCAAGCTGTGCTTTTTTATTCTCTTCTACGGCTTCCCTTGCTTCACGCGCTTGAACGCGTGATTTTTTAGCCGTTCTTTGCACTTTAGCCATCTTCTTACTGGTGACTAATCCTGCTTTTAGCATTTGCTCTTGTAAGGTGAGTTTTGCCATCTTCGCCTCTAAATCTATCAGATAATTATGTGATTATACCTTTAGCCGCTGAGACCTGATAGGCTTTGAGCTTCATTGATAGAGAAATTATGTGATGTTATTTAAGAAAATATGCTAACGAGGATAATTCAAAATTCGGCGTGTTTAACTTATTTTGTCTAATCTAAAATGTGTTTATAAAAAACCATCAATATATTGTGATTTTTTATAGGCACGATTTACTCAGTAACCATAGAGAGCTGATGAGAAAAAATAGAGGCTTTCATCCACATAAAAACCTCTCTATTTCAATAACTACGGAGTGGACATAATAATGGTAGCTGCTGAACTAAACTGGCCTTCTATCAATTCATTTGGCGATAAATTAGGTTTTTTAACTAGCGTAAACATTAGTGTGTCTCTACCATGCCCATTTTCTATTTTTGAATCGAAATGCCCATTCATAGGGGAAACTCTTTGCCCTTGATGATAAATCTCAACACCTAATCCCGGCATAATAGGACCTTGACTACCAATATCTCCAGTTCTAACAAGTAAAGCGTCAGATGAAAAAGTCGAAGTTTCTCCGCTAATAATCATCTTTATTGGCGCTGTCAGATTATTATCTTCACAACTATAAGTGATTTCTGCGTTACGTTGAAAACGGCTTGCACTTCCCACTGTTGAAATACCCGATGCATTTACTGTTTCAAAATCAACAATGATGATTTGGTTATCATTGATATCACACGTACCCGTTCCAACAACTACATCATTACCTGCGTAGAAATTCCATTTAAAATAAGCATGGTCAATATGCTGATTACTATTTACAAATGTCGCATATTTATGGAGATCTAACGTCATCAGCAAATCGCCTTTTCTTACCAAAACTGATGGCGTTGGTTTAACATTTACCTGTAAATATAATTTAATTTGTAAAGGTTCACTTGCTGTGGTTAAACGAAATACTTGAATTTCTTTACCGCTAAATGGTGCTAAATAGTAAGCACCACGCACGACCACTCCCGCTTTTAATTCTGGGTTATTCTTAAATGTGGGACCAAGGTCAGCACCAGTCACATTTAAATAATCAACATAAGCACTAGGGGCTTCATTACGGCAGGTCATAAAATCACTCACATCCGCAAATTCATTTATACGATTAGGTACAGCAAAAATATCATTATCTAGAGGAACATCATAAATACTTTGTGTTCCCCCACCAACTTCTTGTCCTCCATTAGTTTTACACTGGAAAGCAAAAATAGTCGGGGAAAATAATAAGGTTGCGAGAAGTAATATTAACATCTTCATTGTTACTGATACCTTAATCATAAATTAAACTAAAAATAGCGGTTGCAGTAAAATGGCCAAACGCAATACTTTTATTTTTTATTGCATCAGGTTCCCCTTGCACATTCGCATTAAAACTTAAAATATTCGTGCCATTCTCTAAATTGTATGCAGGCGTCGTACTATTAATAGGAATTTTTTTACCACTAAATTCTAAGATTTCAATTCCGATACCCGAAGCCATGCTGCCAGAATCTAATGCAAGAAGGCCTGGTAAATGGGTATTTTCGCTTCCTGTAAACTTAACGGTCACCGTTCTAAAGATACTATTATCACAGTCATCTAAATGAATATTAAAATTTTCAAGTGGTGTTTTTTGGTTAATATAGAGGTATTTATTAACAATAGTACCAAAGTCCACAATGATATTTTCATCACCAGGTCTTACTGTACAAGCTTCTGCGACAAGTTGTCCTCGTATCTTAACTTCACCGATTTGACCATTTTTTGCCTGACTCGGTAACGGAAAAAATAACAAACTTAATAGCATCGAGAGTATTATTTTTTTAAATTTATAAAAATTGAAATTTAAGTTATTCATATAAATACCTTCAATGCTATATCAGAAAATCTATTAAGATTATTCATACGTTATTTGAAAAGAAATAACACTTCGATAAGCTCCAGCCTGTAATTTTTCTGCGATTCTTACGGGAGTTACATAATAAGTTAAAATATTTTGCCCCGGAGAAATAAGCTCAGGTTCACTGTACTCACCAAAAGCAATTTCTTTTCCTTTAGGATTAGTTATCTGTAATCCAAGCCCATTCACACCTTCAACTCTCGCTATGTTCGGCCTAAAAGGGACAACTGGCGTGATAAACCTAATTTTCATACCTGGCTGAGAAAGACTCCATGTGACATTACCGGATTTATTGTTTCTCAAAACCGTTGGGGTTTCGATACAATCCAATAACTCGATGTTTACCGGCGTCTTGTGGCCTTGGGCGCCAATTGTTTTTAATGATGCAGTTTCAATATTTCCTAAATCAACGGATTGAAATGCAGAATCCATCGATAAATGGCATGCACTCTCCGTTAATGAGCCATAAACGAAAATTTTACCATTTGCACCTTCAACATCCCAATTACCTGTTGTGTTATAAAAGGCATTATTTGAGGCCGCATATATCACAGCTGAATGAAATATGAGAGATAATCCAAAGAGTAAGGAAAAGCTTTTTTGATTAATCATCATTTTCCTCTCTATTTACTTTCAGGAACAACCTGACATGTATTTGCTTGACATTTAAATTGAAGTTTTGGCCGGCCACCATAGTCATTTATATAGGTCAATACCGGATTTGCCCCCACAGTAGAACTTGGAACTCCTAATTTTTCTTCACTAAATGGTGCAACCATAACTGCCTTAAAATTCTGATTTACCGGTGAATTTTTTCGCTCAGCCGCACCAATAATCGTGATATAAAAGGGAGTTGGGTTTTTAATGATATATTGGTCACCTTGCTTAATAAGCTGTGTTTTTTCTTGCCAAGGGTTATTCAGCATTTCTGTTTCGCTTAGCATGATACTTTTAGGACGATAAAATAATTTAATTTTGCTCTGTAACGCTAATTGCAAAACATTCGGTTTATCACTTTTTGGCGGGATCTCCCTTAAATTAAAGTAATAAACACTTTCTCTATCCTGCGGTAACTGACTAATTTCAGGAAGCGCCTCAATACGGACTTGGCTTGATTTTTCGGGTTCAACTCGCTGTACCGGCGGTAATACAGCAAACGGTGAATTGATTTTTACCCCTTGAATATTTTCAATCCACCCTTGAGCCAAATAAGGTAGCTGGTTATTTTTATTAGTAATAGTAATTGAAACGCTTTTTTGATCGCCATTAAAAATAACTCGGGTTCTATCTAAAGCAATTGCCGAGAATGCGCTTCCGCTAACTAAACTGCTTAATAAAATAGTACTGATATATAAATTAGTTAATTTTTTCATAGCAATCACTCATTTACAGATTATTATCTGCTTCATTACGTTTATTTGATAATGGTTTACAAGGAATAAATAATCCTTGGTTAATTGTTTCTAAATTTTCAGGAAAATTAATTTCACATTGTGCTTCACCACCCCAATGAATAATCATGACTTCATTTGGGTTGATACCACTAACATAGGCATATCCATTATCAGTGACTATTCCCGTTTCTTTTCCTTTCAAATTCGTGATCTGAGCGCCAAATGGCGGTGCAGAACCGTCAGACATACGCATTGAAAGCATCATCTTTTCACCAGACAACACATTAAATTTGCGATAGCCAATCGCGCCTTCTGTTAATGTCGCTTGAACAATAGAATCCGTTACCTCGGCATTATTCGGTAATGCATTTAAATCGACTTTAACTTTACTGCGGTAGTAGCTATTTAAATCAGGGACAACCACTTTACCAAATGCATTTGATGCAATAGGTATCCCTCGGTCTGATACGGGAATTTTAGCCACACCATCAGTGTCAATGAGCAAACGAGTTCCGCCAATATTTGAGACTCGATGAGCATCCGCACCATTTAAAGTCATGGTAAATCCGCCTTGTGCCCCTACCCCAAATGATGTGTAATTATTATGAATATAGCTGGCATTCGCAGTTAACTTAGTATTATCACCATAATGGGTAATATAGGTGCTTGCGGTTCCACCTTTGTTGGTCGAACCTGCACTGACTTGATAATTGGTTCTATCTGACAATTTGTCATAATAGGTTGCTCGATTAACAGTATCATCCCGTGTTGCTTGTAATGAATAACCAATATTTGCACCATTTCCCCAAGGCATTGAAGCTGAGATATACAGGCCATCATCATTTGTTTCGTTATATTTATTACGATAGGCCGATAACGAAATATTAATATTCTTCAGGCTTCCCCAATCTAAGGTTTTTGTCACCATTAAATTGTAGCGATTACTTTCTGGCTTATCCCAATAGGTTTGGTGCGAGTAGTTTAAATAAGCTGTAATTCTCGATTCTCTAAAGTTTTTATTTAAAGAGATCACATACATTTCTTTATTACTACCTTGACGCTCACCTGAATCTTTAGCCGTTAAAAAATCGGTTACAGTCATAAAACTGCGTTCTGAGAATCGGTAACCTGCGAACTGAACTTGGCTATCATAGTCATCAAAACGTTTTGAATAGTTTATTCGATAAGAATTACCTGTGAGTTTTTTATCATTAGGAATATTTGCAATAGAATGCGTAATATCGAAAGATAAGGCACCAAATGCCAATAAGTCACGACCGACACCCACGTTGAATGCATTATAGTCTTGGCTATTTAATGAACCAGCAAGCAATGACCAACCATTAGTGACACCCCACGACATTTCACCACTCGCAAATGTATCTCCATTGACATGATGATCCATATCCGTTGGGCGACCCATCGCTAGTTTATATCGAATACTACCTGGTCGAGTTAAATAAGGGATATTGGCTGTTTCAACCTGATATTCTTGAACCGAACCATCCTGCTCTTCGATTCGAACATCCAGTTTTCCCGTCGTCGCATCACTTAAATTTTGAATACGGAAAGGACCCGCGGCGACTTGTTCTTGATAAATAATTCGCCCTTGTTGGCTAACAATCACCGTCGCATTTGTCGTAGCAACACCTGTTATTTCAGGTGCATACCCACGTAAATTAGGTGGTAACATTAAGATATCAGAGCGTAAGCCAACACCTGTAAATCGAAAACTATCGAATAAATCGGTGTTAAAATAGTCCTCACCCAAGGTCAATTTCGCTTTAATACTGGTTAACGCTTTATAGGCGTATAGTCGGCTCCATTGAAAGTCATGCTCATTTTTACTATTCGAGCCAGTTTCTCGTTGAGCACGCCCCTGCCAATCTCCCCTAAAGCGCCATGCACCAAGGTTCACACCTGCGACACCATTTGCTGTCACATTATAGTTGCTATTGTTATCATGAGGCTTATTCGCTCTTGCGTTTATATTGTAGTCTAAAATAGCCCCTGAAATTCCTTCATCCCACAAAGAAGGCGGATCCCAGTTAGCTGTTCTATATTCAAGGTAGGCTTGAGGTATACTCAGATACAACGTAGAGTCAGATAAATCCCCTCGAGCTTGAAAGCCAGGCAAACTGCGTAAATCAAGACACTCATTATTATGCCACCACGTAATTTGCTTCAACGAACTAGCTGTTAATCCTAGCTGCTGGACTTGTTCTGGTGTGATACAAACGAGGCTATCTTCAGGGTCGTTTTCTGGCGCATAGAATGAAAACCGTTGCTCAGGTAAAGTTTCTTTATTTACTTGTACTTTGAGGGGATAAATACCAGGCATAATATAGCCTGCACGTGAGAATTGCTTAATATCAATGTTTTTTTTGTCTTCTAAATCAAATAATGCCGTATTAAATTGTATGGTATCGGCAGCATATAACTGAGCGGATAATGATCCAAATGTAATCATTATCGTTGTCGTTATTATATTTATTTTGTGTTGTTTAAAAAACATAAAAAACATCCCTAAAACACCAATATAATTTCTTAGAATTAATAATAATCGACCTTGAACCTTAATAAGGTTTGGTAATTACCCGCTTTAACAGGATGATAATTGGTGACTAATTGCATTTGATATTTCAGGATCATTGTCCCTGGCGTAATTCCTAATGCGGGTAATGGCTTTCCTGGTGTAATGGAATATCCCGATATATCATGCAATGCCAATTGCACTCCTTTTGCTTCACCCGAGAGTGTGAAAAAATCACCTTCTGATGGACCATCAAAAGTGACTTCGAGTGAATTCCATTCGTTATTATCTTTCGAATATTTTTCCCAACGACAATCAATGAGCTTAATATTGAATTCTTTTATGGGGCCTTTCCCAACTTCACGAATATAGCTTGTTGGAAGCACCCCCATATTAATGGTCTGATCCCTAGACCCAATATCTATTGCGCAGGCAGTATCGACTATTTCGCCATTCATCGTGACTTTTCCCCATCCATGAGATGATGCAGCCATTTGTGGCGAAAGAAATAATGTTAGAAGAAATAGAGAAGATACTTTTCTTCGCAAATAGATAAATCCTTTCACTTTAACCTCTGACTTAATTTGGTGATTAGTAGAGGAACACAAAGGTATTCCTCTTAAACTAATCAATTAGTTATAAGTTAAGGTAAAGTTAGTTACGCCTTCGAATTTACCTAATGGAATTTTATCAACCGCAACGTTTGCACCTTGTACATAAGCGCTATAACGCAATGTATTATCACCCGCTTGTAATTGGTGTTCTTGAGCTGTTGCAACTCCCATATTTAACGCTGCACCATTAGTATCCGTTAATTGAATACCCACGTTGCCAGCAATAGTTGGGTCTGTTGCATCTAAGCCTGTTACACCGAGTAATTTAGAGTTGAAAGCAGCGCTAGCACCAGAGAATGTGATACTCACTTTATCGTTGTACACTTTATCATCTGCATCTTTCGGGAATACACAGTCTTCCAATTCAATATTGAATTGCTTCGCGCTAGAAGTACCACCATTCGCTAAAACAGAGTTAGCGATTTGGCCTAACCATACTGTTTGGTCAATAGAATCTGAACTAATTGAGCAAGGTGCATCAATGATTTCACCTTTAAATGTGACTTTACCATGCCCTTGATCAGCAAGTGCTGGAGATGCAATAGCGGCAGAAACTAGCGCGGCTAAAAATACTTTTTTCATTTGAACCTCATTTATATATAACAACGTGATGATTACCCAACATGATGTAGGGCATAGTTAGAATTTATTATTTTTAAAATAACTATTTGCTGTATAAAGAATTTAAAATAATTTCTGTTTGTCGATTAAAAATATAATGGTAGTTATCCTTTTCATCGGATAAGCATTCACTATTATGAATAAATGAATTAGCACTAGGATTTTTTTCATTTATTTTCAATGATACACTTTCAAAAAATGCACTCGGGCTAATTTCTAGATAAAATAAAATTGAAAATAGCATTCCACAATTAATGCTACATATTCCTCTTTCATAACGAGATATTTGTTGTTGTGATATCTTTAATTTTTTAGCTAGATCACTACCACTAAGCCCTTTCTCTTTTCTAAGATGCGATAATTCCATGCCAATTTGTTCAGTTAGTATTTTCTGAAAGCTATCTATACTGGTCTTTAATTTATTACTTTTCATATCTCACCAATTAAAGCCTTGTGTAATGTGGCAAAACAATCAGAACCGCTTATAAAGTGAACAATTTATTTTTTGAAATGCAAAAAAAACGCAACAAAA